>JANLTQ010000442.1:0-2605 GCA_031363005.1 Acidimicrobiia bacterium
CCGTCGACGTTCGCGCTCATCTCCCACGCGGTCGATGCCTGGCGTCACACCGAGGGGAGGTTCGACCCCACGGGACTCGGTGCATTGGCGTCGCTGGGATACGACCGGACGTTCGATGACGTCGAGAGCAACGGCCAACCCCAGCCCACGGCGACCGCCGACACCCGTGTCGAGGACCGCGTGCGCCCGCAACCCCTCGCGGGCTGTGCCGAGATCGGGCTCGATCCGATCGTGCGCGCGGTCACGCTGCCCACCGGTCTCTGCCTCGACCTCGGCGGGATCGGCAAGGGGTACGCCGCCGATCTGGTCACGCAGGAACTCATAGACGCCGGGGCCCGGTCCGTCTGCGTCGATCTCGGTGGCGATCTGCGCGTCATGGGTCCCGGCCCGTACGACGACGCGTGGGAGACGACCTTCGACGCGCCGGACCTCGCAACCCGGATCGGACGCCTGCGCTTCGGTCACGGTGCCGTCGCGACGAGCACGCGCCTGCGCCGCCGATGGCGCCGCGGTGGGGTCATGCTCCACCATCTTCTGGATCCGGCAACGGGTGCGCCCGCGGATTCGGGGCTCGCCACCGTGACCGTGATCGCGGGTGATGCCTGGTGGGCCGAGGTCTTGGCCAAGGCCGCGTTCGTCGCCGGCCCTGAAGCCGGCGTTCGATTGCTGGAGCAGTCCGGCGTCGACGGCCTGCTCGTCGCCGACGACGGCACCCTCATCGAAACCGCCGGGCTGGCTGCGTTCAGGTCTTGAGCAAGTACTCGCTGGCGGTGAAGCTGCGCAGTTCGCCGAGATCGAGGAAGGCAGTCACGCTGTCCAACATCGCGCTGAGGTTGTTCTTCATCAACTCACGATCGTCGCCTGCGCAATAGAACAGCATCGGGTCGGTCAGATGCTCGGGCGACGGCCACGCTTCCTCGACGATCCCCTCGATGGGCGGCGCGTCCGGCGTGATGGCTCGCACCACCGCGTTGCGCACGTAGCGCATGCGGGGTTGCATCGCCTCGGACACTGGTGACTGCACCGTGTGCCAATGGGTGATCCAGTCGTCCGCGCTCATCGTCGGCGGCCGGCGCAACAAGGTGACCATCACGACGCCGGGTGAGCGTTGCCCGTCGGGCCAGTCGCGCGGCGAACCATGCTGGTTCCCGCCGTACTCGGTGTACATGGACTCGGTGACTAGGTACCCGGCGATGCGTGAACACTCGGCGGTGAGGACTGCCTCGAATGGCGCGCGATCGTCGTAGCGGTCCAACCAGATGGAGACCACCAGGAACGGCTGGGGGCCGTCCTCCGGTGCCGGCATCGGGACCGGAACGTCCGCGTCGGCGTCGTCCACCTGCATCGAGAGGCCACGCGGTCGCAACGAGAGGAGCTTCGGCACGATCGCGTCGTGGGCGAGCGATCCTCGGGCCGACGCGTCGAGTCCGGCCGGGGCCCAACACAGATACTGAAGTTTCTCCATGCTCAGACTCTGACACGTCGGGTGCGTGCCGTGCGGCACGCACCCGTTGCGGACCGGTCTCTACGCGTCTTCTGCGGGTACCAGCGCCCGCCAGACGAGCGCGCCGATCACGCCGCCGACGATCGGGAACACGATGAACAGCCAGAGCTGCTCAAGCGCCCAACCACCTTGGAACACCGCGGTCGCGATGCTGCGGGCCGGGTTCACGGAGGTGTTGTCCACCGGAATCGTGACGAGGTGGATCAAGGTCAGCATCAACCCGACGGCGATGCCGGTGAATCCCGCGGGCATCGAGCGCCGACTCGTGCTCGCGATCACGAAGATGAACAGGGCGGTGAAGACGACCTCGACGATGATCGCCGCGCCCATGCCGAAGCCACCCGGTGAATGCTTGCCGTAGCCGTTCGATGCGAAGCCGCTGACCTTGGCGCTGAACCCGGACACGCTGTCGGCGACCACGAAGATCACGAGCGCCCCGAGCAACCCGCCGACGATCTGGCCGCCGAGATAGAACGGCACGTCCTTGGTCTGGAGTCCACCCCGCGAGCCGGACCATACGCGTCCCGGCCGGGTTTGCCAAGGATTTCAGGGGGTCACGGCGTCTGCTCCGAGATGATCGGCGATCCAGGCGCGGAGGGGAACGTCGTCGGCGGTGGGATCGAAGTAGCCGGTCGCGCCGGTCGCCGCACCGAGGAGTTGGCGACGGATCGGCGTGGCCGGCTCGACGAGTTGGGGAAGATCCATCGCGGACTTCGGTCGTAACCACCGGTAGCTGTATCCGTAGAACAGGACCATCCGCGTCGCGTCGGAATGATTCGAACTCGCGGAGTGCCAGAGCCGACGGTCGAAGAGCAGCGCGTCCCCAGCGCGTGCCGTGACCTCGACCGCCGCGTCGGGATCGGGAGTGGAGTGGTGATGGCTGCCGGGGATGACACAGAGGTTGCCCATACCGGGCTCGGGCAGATCGGTGAGGAAGTACGCGACTTTCACGGAGACGCGCGGGTGCACGACATCGCCTTCGAAGTCCAGGTTCATCCGGTTGTTGTCCTGGTGAAACGCGTACCCGCCGGCGGGCGCGTCGGGATGGCCGGGCGGTGTGACCACGAGCTGCGTGTGGAAAAGCTGGATGTTCCAACCGAG
>JANLTQ010000481.1:0-10807 GCA_031363005.1 Acidimicrobiia bacterium
CGCGATGGACCAACCCGCGGCTGTGGGCGTAGTCCAGCGCGGCGGCGACTTGACCGCCGACGTGCGCGGCCTGCCCGGGGCTCAGTCGATTCCCCCGGTCGAGCATCCCGCGCAGCGATCCACCGGCGAGGAGTTCGAGGACCATGAACGGGACGCCGTCCTCACCCCAGTCGTAGACCGCCATGACGTTCGGGTGGTGCAGGGAGGCGGCGAGCTGCGCTTCGGTCCGGAACCGGCGCAGGAACCCGGCGTCCTCCGCGAGGGCAGCATGAAGCACCTTCACCGCAACGCGACGGCGAAGGCGAACGTCGTCAGCCACGTACACGCGTCCGCTCGCGCCCGAGCCGATGGCTCCAAGAAGGCGGTAGCGGCCAGCGAGCACACGACCGACGAGGTCGGCGACGGTGCTTCCGGCCATTACCTCCACGGTACCGGCCGGAATGTCCATCTCCGCGGCACCCGGCGATTTCTCCGGCGTACCCGGCCCGCCCACGAGTGCCGGGTACGGATCAACACCTGGCGAAACCGATGAGCATCCGATGGTCCGATCGCTCACCTCGGGCGGTACCGTTCGAGCTGTGAATGACGGTCAATCGACCCCGGCTCGTATCGATGCATCGGCGACGTCACGCCGCGCCAAACCGCCGCTCTTTCGCCACCCAGGCCGGGTTGCGATCATCGGTGGCGGCCTGTTCCTCGTCGCCGCGCTCATCGCCGGTGCAATCGGGAGTTCGGACACGTCGAACCTCCTGGCGAGTCAACGCCAGCCCAAGGAAATCCAGGGGTTCTCGCCCCAGCAGGACGCGATCGTGCCGCCCAACACACCGATCACCGTCGATCTCCGCGACGATCTCACTGCCGACATCTCGGTGTGCGGTCCGAACCCGGAGAACTGCACGCCGATCCCGCTTGATCAGGTGCAGTTCGTTCCCGGTCTCGGTCAGATCATCTTCAAGCCGGGTGAGAACACCGACCTCGGGCAGTACCCCGCCGGTCCGGTGACCGTGCACGTGGACTACCACCTTCAAGGCGCGCCGGCCACCGACGCGGGGACCTTCACCTGGAGCTTCACCGCCAAGGCCTGATCGGGCCTCGGCTATTCGACTGCGAAGATTGCCGTTCCTTTGATGGCGGCACCCCCACCGACGCGGGTGGCCACGAGTTCCAGTTCCACCGTCCGAGCGGCGTCGTCCCGGGCGATGACGGAGCCGGTGCACACCAGCCGGTCGCCGGGCCAGACCTGCTCGCGAAACTGCACGCCGAATTTGCGCACGTTGCGGGGTCCGAGCCAGTCGGTCGCGTAGCTCGCGAGAATTCCCGCCTGAAGCATCCCGACGGAGAACGCGCCGGGATACCCCGCGGACTGCGCGAACTCGTCGTCATGGTGGATTGGGTTGAAGTCGCCCGACGCGCCTTGGTAGGCCACGATGTCGGTCCGACTGATCGGCCCGTACTCGCGCTCGGGCGCCGCGGTCCCCACGGTGAGATCGTCCCAACTCGTCATCACGCGCTGCCTTCCTCGGTTGCCGGCTTTCCGGTCTCGATGGCCGTCGACCGCGCTTCGGCCACAAGGGTGCCCGACTCGTCGCGGAACTCGGTGACAGTGATGACGAACGTCATCGTCCCGCCGCGCTTGCCTTCCTTTTGGTAGATGTCGTCGACGCGCGTCTGGACCGTCAGGGTCGTGCCCGCCACTGGCGGTGGTCCGTGGAACGTGTACTCCTGCCCGCCGTGCAAGAGGCGACGCAGATCCATCTTCACCTTCGAGAACACCGATCGGCCCGGTGGCGACCAGAACGAGACCGTGGTGAGGAAGGTCGGTGGAATCACCGGCGACGCGACCTCGAGATAGTCGGGGCTCGACGACTTCGTCGCGCGCGCGAACTCGCGCACCTTGCCGTACTCCACCACCATCGTGAACGGCTCGTCGGTGGCACCGATCGCAGATGTGTCGGCCATTGCTACTCCTCTGACGCTTCTTCAGGTCCGTGTTCGAGCAGGTGCACGAACGCGTCTTCGTTTAACTGAGTCACGCCGAGTTGTTCGGCTTTGGCGAGCTTCGAACCGGGATTCTCACCCACCAGCACGTAGCTCGTCTTCTTCGACACGCTGCTCGTGACCTTGGCGCCACGCGCCGTGATCTGTAATTCCGCCTGCTCGCGGGTGAAGTGTTCGAGTCCACCGGTGAGCACGAACGTCCGCCCGGTCAAGGTCTGCTCCACGTCAGGCGCCTCCACCACCGGCGCCGCGAAGTTGACGCCCGCCGATCGCAACTTCTCGATGAGCGCCTGATTGGTCGGGACACTGAACCACGCTTCGAGACTTTGCGCGATGACGGGCCCGACGCCGTCGACCGCCGTGAGCTGCTCGGGCGTTGCGTGCATGATTGCGTCGAGATCTGGAAACGCCCGACTGAGCGCCGCCGCCGCCGTCGGTCCCGCGTGGCGAATACCGAGTGCGACGATAACCCTGGTCAACGGTTGGGATTTCGACGTCTCGATCGCCGCGATGAGTTTGCGCGCCGAGATCTCACCGGTGCGTTCGAGGGCAACGAGTTGCTCCTGGTTCACTGCGTACACATCGCCGGCGTCCTGGGCCAGGCCCGCGTTCACGAGTTGGCGGACGCGTTCCTCACCCAGACCTTCGATGTCCATCGCGCCGCGGCTCGCGAAGTAGATGATCTTCTGCTCCCGTTGCATCGGACAGTCCGCGCTCACGCACCGCCGATCCACTTCGCCGTCGAGCTGCACGAGTGGTTGGCCCAACTCACACGGGCAGGTGGTGGGAAACTTCCACTTGCGCGCGCCACGTTTGCGCTGGCTGAGGACAGGCCCGACCACTTCCGGGATGACGTCTCCCGCTTTGCGCACCACGACCGTGTCGCCGACCCGCACGTCTTTGCGCGCCACTTCGTCGGGGTTGTGCAGCGTCGCCATCTGCACCGTCGATCCGCCGACGAACACCGGCTCGAGGATCGCGAACGGCGTGGCGCGGCCGGTGCGTCCGATACTCACCATGATGTTCTTCAACAGGGTGGTCTTCTCTTCGGGCGGGAACTTGAACGCGATTGCCCACCGGGGCGCGCGGCTCGTCTGACCCATCTCCGCCCGCTGGGACAGGAGATCCACTTTGACGACCGCGCCGTCGATCTCGTACCCGAGCGAGTGGCGGTTCGTCTCCATCCGCTGACAGAACGCAAACACCGCATCGAGGTCCGCCAGCCGTTCGATCTCGGGATTGACCGGCAGACCCAACTCGGAGATCCACTCGAGGGTCTCGTGGTGGCTGGTGAGCTTCGGTCCGCCGGCGACGACGCCCGGCTGGTAGCAGTACAACGACAAATTGCGACTCGCCGTGACGCGCGCGTCGATCTGGCGCAGGGCACCGGCGGCCGCATTGCGGGGATTCGCGAACAGCCGGCCCTCGACCTCGGCCTGGCGTTGATTGAGTGCTTCGAACGAGGCGAGTGGCATGAACACCTCGCCGCGCACTTCCAACGTGTCGGGGATCCGCGTGCCGCTGAGCCGCTTCGGCAGATCCTCGATGGTCAGGACGTTCGCGGTGACATCCTCGCCGGTCTCGCCGTTGCCGCGCGTCGCGCCGCGCACCAAGCGTCCACCTTCGTAGAGCAGCGAGATCGCGAGACCATCGAGTTTCGGTTCGCCGACGAACTCCACGGACTCGGTGACCAACCGGCCGATGCGTTCACCCCACGCAACGAGGTCGTCGCTCGAGAACGCGTTGTCGAGCGACAACATCGGTTGGAGGTGGCGCACCTCCGAGAACGGCGTCGGGATTCGGGCCGCGCCGGGTCGCTGCGTGGGTGAGTCGTCGACGACGAGCTCGGAATATTCGGATTCGATCGCCCGCAGTTCGTTGAGCAGGTCGTCGTACTCGGCGTCGACGATTTCGGGTTCGTCGTGCCCGTAGTACCGCTCGTCGTGATACCGGATGAGTTCGCGCAACTCCGCGGCGCGATCGACCGTCTCGGGTGGTGCAGCCATGACCGCGGACTCTACCGACGCCCTGCGACCGGTCGGGAGTTCCGAAGGTCGCGCGGCGCTTACGCCCCGGCGGTCAGCCGCGCCGCGGCCCGCTGGGCGGCCACGCGTTCGGCCATCTCCGCGGCGAGCCGCAGGGCCCGCTCGGCCTGGCTGGGTCCGTGGTTCGCCAGTCCGCACGCCGGGGTGATGATGGCCTGGCTCCGGAGCCGAAGCGGCTCGCAGCCGCGCCGGGTCAACTCGCACCAGGTCCCGACGAGCTTGCGCCACAACGGGTCGGGTGATTCCCCGATCGGGCCGTCGGTCGGGACCGCACCCCACGCGATCCACCCGTCCGCATCGAGATGGCGGACCAACGAACCGACATCGTCGACGAGCGCGTCCGACACCGGCAGTCCCAAGACCGTCGGACCCGCTTCGAACGCAAGTCGGACGTCGCCGTCGCCGCAGACGTGCACGCCGGTTTCCACCGTGCACGCCGCCAACGCGTTCGACAAGACGTCGATCGCGTCTTCCCGTTCGATCGGCGCACATTCACGTTTCCACAGGACGAGCGCCGGTTCGTCGAGGAACACCAAGGGCCGAGCGCCGCGGAGCCGCGTCGCCAACAATTCCTCCAACGCACCCAACCAGGACTCGACGGTCTCGAGAGCTCGCTCGAAAGCCACGGCCGGCGTCATCCCGGCATGGACCAAGGCGGTCCCGAGCGTGAGGGGACCGACGACCTGCGCCTTGACCCGGGTGACCGGTACCGGCGCGAGCCGGGCGACGTCGAGAAACCCGAGCAGACCGGAATGGGACTTCGCGGTGAACGACACGTCGATCGGTTCACCGACGCGCTGCGCATCGAGGATGAGCGACCCGTCCGGCGCGATCGTGATCTCGGGCAACGCATCCGCCCACTGTGCGACAACACCTTCGCGTGGAATCGCGAGTTGGGGAATCGCAGGAAGGACCGGGTGTGCGTGCAGGACCAACTCGGCCGCCGTGCGCGCATCGGTAAACGGAAGACTCCCGATGCCCGTCGCCAACCCCGTAGGGAACACTCCACCGTGCAGGACGTGGGACATGTGCTTCGTAGTATACGAACGCCCCTTTCGCACTCTCTGAAGCGAGCGCATTTCCATTCGATGAAGACCTGGGCGCTCCGCGCGATCTGGATAGGCATGCCGGTCGTCCTCGGCGCGGCCATCGCTGACGCGATTCGTTCGTGGAGCGACGCGCCGCGCGTGACCGCGTCCGTGCTCGCGTGGGTCGGTTGGACCATCGTGCTGCTCGCGGTGCTCGTTCCGCGACCGCTGTCCCTGACCGTCGCGCGCTTCGGTCTGCCGATCACCTTCGCGGTCGCAGCCGTCGCGAGCCTTTCCGGGCGCGGGTCGGTGGTGACCGCGATCGGCGCGCTGGCTTTGAGTGGCGGGGCTCTCGTACTCGGAACTCGTGGAGATTTCGCGCGCACGTGCGCTCAGGGTGCCGCCTACGGCGACGAGGAACGCTTCCCGTTGAAGGTGCCACCGGCGCTGCTGTTGGGCATCCTGCCCGTCGCGGTCGGGCTCGTCGCCGCTGCCATCGTCGTCGGGCCGTTGCTGCTCGCCGATCGACAGTGGGTGCTCGGATCGATCGTGGTGCTGGTGTGCGGCTTCATCGGCGCCTTCGTCGTGCGACTCGTGCACCAACTCTCCCAGCGTTGGATCGTGCTCGTGCCGGCGGGGCTCGTCATCGCCGATCCCCTCACGCTCACCGATCCGGTCCTGTTCCCGCGTGCGCGCATCGCCGGCCTCGGACCCGCCGATCCATCTCGACGACCTCCCGATGACGCCTGCGACCTGCGGTTGGGTGCATCGTTCGGTTCGTGTGCGCTCCTCCTGGCCGACGACGCCGACATCATGCGCCGGGTCCGCAATCGCGGCGTCACCGTGCACGCCAACCTGCTCCTCGTCACGCCGACGGCCGCGCCCGTCCTGCTCGAACGAGCACGCGCTCGGCGCATCCACGTCCGCACCAACTGACCCCGAAGCGCAGCCGGGTCGGGCGCGCCGGCGTGCCTGGCCAGGCGCGCGTTGTCAGGTGGCCGTTGTCAGGTGGTCGCGGTCAGGTACTCGTGATCAGGCGACGAAGCCGGAACCGAGAACCCGATCGCCGTCGAACATCGCCACCGTCTGGCCCGGTGCCACGCGCGGCTGGGGCGTCTCCCACCGGAGGACATCCCCGAACCACACCGCCGGTTGCGCTGCGCCGTGGGAACGCACTTGCGCAAGCACGCTCGTGCCGTGCGCAATCGGACCATCGGTGAACGTCAGACGGGTCAGTTCGATCTCGGCGCGCAGGAGGTCTCGCCGGTCCCCCAGGGTCACGGTGGCCGTGGCGGCATCGACGTCGACGACGTAGCGCCGCTCACCCGTCGCCACGGCAAGACCGCGCCGCTGTCCGATCGTGAACCCACGCACGCCGTCGTGGACACCGACGACGTCACCCGCGGCGTCCACGATCTCGCCCGCGCTCGGGGCGATGCGCGCGTCGAGGAACTTCTTGCGGCCGCCGCGCGTGATGAAGCACACGTCCATGCTCTCGGCCTTGGTGGCCGTGCGCAGGCCGAGGCGTTGCGCGTGCGTGCGTACGTCGGCTTTCGTCATCTCGCCGACGGGAAGGAGCGTCATCGCCAGCGCCGCCTGATCCAAGACCGCGAGCACGTAGGACTGGTCCTTGGCCGGGTCCTCACCTCGCCGGAGCTCCGCGGTTCCATCGGGTGACGAGGTGATGCGTGCGTGATGGCCGGTGGCCACGGCGTCGAACCCCATCGTTCGCGCCCGGTCGAGCAGCCGTCCCCACTTCATGGAGCGGTTGCACTCGATGCACGGATTCGGAGTTCGTCCGGCTGCGTACGCGGCAACGTACGGATCGACGACGTTCGCATCGAACTCGTCGGCGAAGTTGAAGACATAGTGCGGCACGTCGAGCTGCGCCGCGACCCGCCGTGCGTCTTCGACATCGGACACCGAGCAGCAGCCCGAGTCACTGTCGCCGCCCCAGAGTTTGAGGGTCACCCCCGTGACGTCATGACCCTGGTCGCGCATCAACGCCGCCGCGACCGATGAATCGACGCCGCCACTCATCGCCACGAGAACTCGGCTCATCGCGCCGCCCGCAGCTGCGCAACGGCACGCGGAATGACGGCAAGTGCCGTGTCGACATCCGCGTCGGTCGAGGCGTACCCGAGACTCAAACGAATCGAGCTGGTGGCGGCATCGCGATCCATACCCATCGCCACGAGCACGTGCGAAATCTCGGTGGCGCCCGACGAGCACGAGGACCCGGCGGCCGCGTACAGCTCGCGCTGGTCCATCATCACGAGGAGTGCTTCGCTCTCGACGCCGGGGAACCCGACGTGCAGATGCCCGGCCGTGGTCGAGTCCGGCGCGCCGTTGACGAAGGCACCCGAGACCGACGCGAGCAAGCCATCCCGAAGCCGGTCGCGCAGTGCGCCGATTCGACGCGACTCCTCGGAGCGCCGCTCGTGGGTGATCTGCAATGCGGTGGCGAGCGCCACAACACCGGCGACGTTCACGGTGCCGGCGCGGATCCCGCGCTCCTGGCCGCCGCCCTCGATCTCGGCGTCGAGCGGAACGCCACCTCGGACGACGAGCACACCGACGCCTTTGGGGCCGCCGAACTTGTGACCCGAGATCGCGACCAGATCCCAACCCCCGGCAAGGATGGCGACGTCCACCCACGGCACGGCCTGCACCGCGTCGGTATGGAGGAGGGCCTGAGGCGCCGTCGCCCGCACTGCAGCCGCAACCTCCGGCAGCGGCTGGATGGTGCCGAGTTCATTGTTGACCGCCATCACCGACACCAGCGCGGTGCCGGAGTCGAGCTTCGTTGCGAGGTCGGCAACGTCGACGAGTCCCTCCGGGGTGACCCCCGCCTCCGCGACCCGGAACCCCTCTGACTCGAGCCGATGCGCGGCCGCCAGCACTCCCTTGTGCTCGAACGCGGAGGTGACCACTCCGTCCAAGCCACGCCGACGCGCGGCACGAGCGCCGCCCTTGACCGCAAGGTTGTCGGCCTCCGTGCCACCGGCGGTGAACACGATTTCGTTTGGACGGGCCCCGAGGATCTCGGCGACGGTCTCGCGCGCCGCCTCGAGCGCAGTCTTCGCAGCGCGGGCGCCACCGTGGCTCCCCGACGGATTGCCGGGATGGTCGGCGAGGAACGGGAGCATGGCCTCGATCGCCTCGGGCCGCATCGGCGTGCTCGCTGCGTGATCGAGGTACGCGCCGGAAACCATGGGGTCGAGTCTACGAAGGCCCGGCCGACGTTCTTCCTCCCAAACCCTCGCAGGCAGATGTGGCCGCAGAGGCTGGCCGGCGAGTGTGGCCTGAGACACGGAACGCGCCAGGTTCGAAGTGCGTTGAGAAGGGGTAAGAGCAATTAGGCGGTTCGGGCACGCGGAGTCCCGAACTCCAGACCAGCGCGGAGGCCACGATGACGGTCGCACCGACGAGCACCACTGAGGTCACACCCGAACAGCTCCGGCTGCTGAACGCCACCGATCCGGCCGGGAGCAGGTCGCCCCGTTCCCGGCGTCGCCGTCAGCGACTCCCCGGGCCACAAGCGAGCATCTGGCTCGACGCCCGCACCCGCGAGATCGGCCAATCCGGCATCGCCGAAGCCCGCCGCCGCCTCGCCGAGATCAACCTCCCCACCGCCCCCCTCATCCAAGCCAGCTGACCCGCTCCGCGGCCCAGGCTCGGCCTCACCCGCTCGTTGCAACCCGGGGCGCAGCGCAGCGGAGCCGAGCAGCTCGGGAGCATCCCAGCAGGCACGCGCTTTTCAACCACGGAGCGTACGAGCAGAAGGTACGCAGCGGAGCCGAGCAGGCCGGTAGGCGTCCCAGACCAACACGACGGAGCCTCACACTCCCACGTCCGGCTGAAGCCGGACGGCCAAGAAGGATGGTCGCACCCTCGTGAGACAGTGCCGAGGTGACCACACAACTGCGACTTCTGAGCAAGGGCGAACTCCCCGAGCGACCGTCCCGGCCCCGGTCGAAGCGGTCGTCGGTCCCGCCCCGGGCGTCGAGCTCCACGTCGATGTGGCTGGACACCCGAACTCGTCAGATCGGCCAGACCGGCGTGAGCGAGGCGCGCCGACGGCTCGCCGAGATCCGAGCGACGACCGACCGCGCCCATGATCTCGTTGCGGCCAGCTGAGTGTTTCAGTCGAGTTCGATCGCGAACCCTGCGAGCAACCGGCCGAGATTGCGCTCGAAACGGCCCGTGCCGGCCGAATGATCGTGCATCGTCGCCCAGAACGCGGTCAGGCCGACCTCGTCGGTGATGGCGCGAACGGCCGGATACGCGCCTGCCCCAAGAAGCTCCTCGAGGTACGCCGGCATCTCGACCTCGTCCCCGCCCGCAAATGTCCGGTGCTCGTGAACACAGAATCCGAAGACGTACTCGTCCACCGCCGTCGTCACATCGAGTTTCGTCTCGAGATCCCAGTCGAGGCCGGCAACTGCCTGCCAGCACTGGTCGAAGTGTCGCAACGCGTTCGGACCGATACTCGGATCGGCGTTGACCTCCAACACCCACGGGTGTCGACGCAGTACGTCACGAGTGCGGCATGCGATCGTCGTCACGGCCTCGCGCCAGTCCGACGACAGTTCCTCGCCGGACGGGAGCACCACCTCACCGGCCAACGCGTCGACCATGATCGCGAGCAGCTCCAACTTGGTGTGCACGTAGTGGTAGAGCGTCATCGTCCCGACGTCGAGATCGGCGGCGAGTCGTCGCATCGACACCGCGTCCAAACCGTCGGCATCCGCGATACGGATGGCCGCGCTCGCGATCTCCGATCGGCCGAGGCGGGGCTTGCGGGCACCGGGTTCGGACCGGGTCCACAGATCGACCGCCTCGAGATGCGACGCCATCCGATCGAGAGCCGCAGCTCCTCGGGCCGCATGGTGCGCGAGTTTCTCGGCGTGCTGGCTCATCTTCGCCGCCACGCGGTCGGCGTGCTCGTCGACCTTCGCTGCCGCGCGAGCGAGGCTCGCATCGATCCGCGTCTCGACGTCAGACGTGTCCAGTGCGCGATCGTCGCCGGCACTTCCTGGCGAAAGCTTTTCCCGTCGCATCTCGTACAGTGTACTGCTAAGGTCTCGTACCATGTACGAAACCACCACCATCACGGAAGGCGCCGTCCCCCCGGCGCCCACCGGCGGCGTCACCACCAACGGCCTCGGCAAACGCTTCGGTGAGCTCTGGGCCCTGCGGGACCTCGACCTCGATGTCCGGCCCGGCACCGTCCTTGGGCTCCTCGGTCACAACGGCGCCGGCAAGACGACGGCAATCCGAATCCTCACCACGCTGAGTCAACCCACCGAGGGCTCGGCCACCGTCGCCGGCATCGATGTTGCGAGCCACCCCGACCGCGTTCGCGAGCAGATCGGGGTCGCATCGCAGCAGTCGACCGTCGACGATCTCATGTCGGCCATGCTCAACCTCGTCACCGTCGGTCGCTTGCGCGGGATGAGCAAGACCGAGGCGGCCGAGCGCAGCGCCGAGCTCCTCGAGCAACTCGACTTGACCGAGTTCGCCACTGCGTTGGTGCGGACGTACTCAGGCGGCATGCGCCGGCGGCTCGACCTGGCGGCGAGCCTCATGGGCAACCCGGCGGTGCTGTTCCTCGATGAGCCGACCACCGGACTCGACCCCGTGAGCCGCAACCACCTCTGGGACATGCTCGCGGACCTCGTCGACCGCGGCACCACCGTGATTCTCACCACGCAGTACCTCGAGGAGGCCGAC
>JANLTQ010000514.1:0-9797 GCA_031363005.1 Acidimicrobiia bacterium
GGTCGTCGATGGCGCGGTCGGGGAACATCGACGAACGTCCGGCGCGGATCGCCGCTGCCCGGTCCAGCATCGTGCGGTCGAAAACCACGACCTCGTCGGCCGAAATCGGGTCCCCGGCGTCGTCCAGACTCTCCCAGGAGAAGGACCCGAACTCCCCTGCCGCAACGGCGTAGGCGCGTTGTGCCGCCGGCGGAATCGTGGCCGTCACAAGACCGGCTTGGCGCGTGACCCACGTGTCCCAGTCGCCAGCGCTCCATTTCGGGACATCGGGCTCTGCGAGTTCCTTGGCCGCGAAGGATTCCGGAAGGGTGAGCGCACGATCCAGGCCCGCGGTCCTGAGCTTCAATGTCCCGTCCGACTCGGATGCGAGTGGGAGGAGCCCCCGCAGGGCGTCGAGCATCTCCGGCGAGGGACTTCCGAGGTCTGCGTTCACCCACACGATCGGGCGGGACGACTCACCGGTGGCGGCATTCGGAACCATCACCGGGAGATCGAACAGGAGCGCGGTGCGTTCCTTGTGCTGGAACGCCAGCGCCCACAGTGCATGCGCCAAGAACTCCATGCTCGCCACCGACCCGAGTACCTGCACGGAATCGTCGGTGACCCCGGTCGAGTACCGCTGCGGATCACCCGGGCGTGGCGTGAGAATCGTCCACATGCCGCCATCGAGATACACGGAACGGCGATGAAGGCGAATCGATGAACCGGACTGCATGCGCCTCAGGATGACAGACGGGGTCCGGCTCAGCCGCACGTAGGCGCGGGCGGTTGCGGAATGGCACGCCGGGTGGGGAGACACAGCACATGTCCAATGCTGACGAAGCTTGGGCCGCCGCTCCGGCGGGCTGATTCCTGACCGGACCGTGAGGCTCTCAACTTCAACATCACCTTCGGTCTGGTCTGGATACTGATGTTCATGCGGGCATGGTTCGTCGTCATCCTGTCCGTCTCCGGTGAATCGACTCCACGGTCGGGATTCCCGATATCGATAGCGGTCTTCTGGATTGGCGGAATGGTGCTGTGGCTCACCGCCATCTCGTTCTCGATCTTGGGCGCGGTCCGCGCGTCACAGGGCGTTCGGTGGCGATACCCGCTCTGCGTCCGCTTCGTCCGGGACCGTGATCCGACGGCGTGAGTAGACGAGCTCGGTGCCGTCACGCGCGACGGCACCGAAACCGGTCCGTTCGAATAGACGGCGGGCTCGGTCGTGCGCTTCCGGCACCACCGCGATGACGCGGTCGAAGCGGTGCGCATCCAGCAACTGATCGACGAGCCGGCCGAGCATTTCGGATGCGTAGCCCAGACCACGGACCTCCTCGACCACGACGATCGTCACCTCGGCCGTCGGCTCATCCGGCTCGACCCGCACGATCAGTTCGCCGACAATCACCGCATCCGCGCGACGCGATACCCGAAGCGAAGTGATCGAGTCGCGTGAAAAGGCGGATTCCGCCGAGTGCGTGGGTTCGACCGTGAGGCGATGCGTGACGATCGGCCACGCGGGTGTCACCGAACTAACCGTCGAGTCAGGACGCCCGAGGCGGCTTCTTGGAGTTGCGGGTCCGGCCGCGCTGGGCCGCGTCGAGGACCACCTTGCGTAGCCGAACGCTCGACGGCGTCACTTCCACGCATTCGTCGTCGGCGACGAACTCCAACGCTTGCTCCAAGGACATCAACCGAGGCGGGGTCAGACGAACGGTGTCATCCGAACCTGAGGCACGCATGTTGGTGAGCTTCTTCTCACGCGTCGGGTTCACGTCCATCTCTTCCGAGCGTGACGATTCACCCACGATCATGCCTTCGTACACCTCGACGCCCGGACCGACGAGCATCTCGCCGCGCTCTTGGAGACTGAAGAGTGAGTACGCCATTGTCATGCCGCGTCGGTCGGCGACCATCGAACCGTTCGGACGGCCCCGGAGGTCACCGAACCACGGTGCGTAGCCGTCGAACACGTGATGCAAGATCCCGGTGCCGCGCGTCTCGGTCATGAACTCGGTGCGGAACCCGACCAGCCCGCGTGCGGGAACGAGATATTCGAGCCGAACCCAACCGGTGCCGTGGTTGATCATCTGCTCCATGCGGCCCTTGCGCACTGCGAGCAGCTGCGTGACCGCGCCGAGGTACTCCTCCGGGACGTCGACCGACGCGCGCTCCACCGGTTCGTGGATCTTGCCGTCGATCTCGCGAGTGACGACCTGGGGCTTGCCCACGGTCAGCTCGAAACCTTCACGTCGCATCTGCTCGACCAACACCGCAAGCTGAAGCTCGCCGCGACCCTGCACTTCCCAAGCGTCGGGACGTTCGGTGGGAACCACCCGGATAGCGACATTGCCGACCAGTTCGGCGTCGAGCCGGTTCTTCAACAGTCGGGCGGTGAGCTTCGTGCCGTCGTTGCCCGCGACCGGCGACGTGTTGATGCCGATGGTCATCGCGAGGCTCGGCTCGTCGATCGTGATCGCCGGCAGCGCGACCGGGTTGTCGACGTCCGCCAGCGTCTCGCCGATCGTGACGTCCGGCAGACCGGCGATGGCGATGATCTCGCCCGGTCCGGCTTCGGCCGCGTCCAACCGCTCCAAGGATTCGGTGATGTACAGCTCGGTGATGCGCACGCGCTCGATCGTGCCGTCGACGCGACACCACGCCACGTTCTGACCCTTGGCGATCCGGCCTTCTTGCACACGACACAATGCGAGGCGCCCGACGTACGGCGACGCGTCGAGGTTGGTGACCAACGCCTGGAGCGGTGCACCCTCGGTGTAGGTCGGTGCGGGGATCCGGTCGAGCAAGAGCTCGAACAACGGCTTGAGGTCGCTGCCTTCGACCTCGACGTCCATGCTTGCCCATCCGGCGCGTGCGTTCGTGTACACGATCGGGAAGTCGATCTGCTCTTCGTTGGCGTCGAGATCGAGGAAGAGTTCGTACACCTCGTCGACGACTTCGGAGATGCGCGCGTCGGGACGGTCGACCTTGTTGATCACGAGGATCACCGGCAGGTTGGATTCGAGCGCCTTGCGCAGCACGAAGCGCGTCTGGGGCAGCGGACCTTCACTCGCGTCGACGAGCAGGAGTACGCCGTCCACCATGGTCAAACCGCGCTCGACCTCGCCGCCGAAGTCCGCGTGACCCGGAGTGTCGATGATGTTGATCTTCACGCCGCCGTAGCGCACCGCGGCGTTCTTGGCGAGGATTGTGATGCCCTTCTCACGCTCGAGGTCGTTCGAGTCCATGACTCGATCGTTCACGTCCTGGTTGGCGCGGAACACGCCGGTCTGCCAGAGCATGGCGTCGACAAGGGTGGTCTTGCCGTGGTCAACGTGGGCGATGATGGCGACGTTGCGCAGATCATCGCGACGGGCGCGCGCGGACATAAGAAAAACTCCGTGGGAGGGGAACAACCAGTGTAGGCGGGAAGGGAGCACTCCCCCGGACTCGCGATCCCGTGACCAGCACTAACGTCGCCTCAAGGCTCTCACCCCACACTCTGGCGTCACCAGCGCGGGGTGGGGCGGCCGGAGCGACGCCGGACGGTGAGTGAGTCGGGAAGGGACAGACATGAGCGCTGACTTGGTGATTCGTGGGGGAACGGTTGTCGACGGGACGCAGTCGCCGGGGCGGCGCGCCGACGTTGCAGTCACCGACGGGCGGATCAGCGACATCGGCACCCGGCTCGACGGGCACACCGTTTTGGATGCCACCGACCAGGTCGTGAGCCCCGGGTTCATCGACATCCACTCCCACTACGACGCGCAGGTGTTCTGGGATCCGGCGCTGACACCGTCGAGCTTCCACGGAGTCACGTCCGTCGTCGCTGGGAACTGTGGCTTCTCGATCGCGCCCTGCCGACCCGAGGGTCGCGACCTCCTGGCGCGCACGCTGCAACACGTCGAGGACATGAACCTCGACACGCTCGCAGCCGGCATCCCGTGGGATTTCGAGACCTTCCCCGAGTACCTCGATTCGGTGTCCCGTCACGGCACGGCGCTGAACTTTGCCGTCTACATCGGCCACACCGCGCTCCGGCTGTTCGTCATGGGCGAGGCGGGCTACGACCGCGATCCCACCGCCGACGAACTGCGCTCGATGCAAGGCGTGGTGCACGAGGCAATGCAGGCAGGCGCCATCGGTTTCGCGACGAGTTCATCCCCGACGCACAGCGGTGACAGCGGCCGGCCGGTCCCGAGCCGCCGAGCCGACCTTGCTGAGCTCGAAGCGCTCCTCCAACCGTTGCGCGATCTCGGCAAGGGAGTGGTGGCGCTGCTGCCCGGCGAGAAGATCAAGCACGCAGACGTCTACGGGTTGCAAGCGCGCATCGGCCGCCCGCTCACCTGGACCGCGCTCCTCACCGTCAAGGGCTTTCCCTGGCACGAACGGATCATCAGCGACAACAACGCGGCACGAGCCAACGGCGGGGAGGTGTGGCCCCAGATCTCCGTGCGCGAGCTCGCGTTCCAGATGAACCTGCGCGAACCGTTCACGTTCAACATGGCGCCGGCGTTCGCGGCGTTGATGAACGCGCCCATCGAGACCCGCCTCGAGGCGTACGCGGACCCGGAGTGGCGTCGCGTCGCACTCGAAGACCTCGACACCAAGACGATGATCCGACCCAACTGGGAAGCTCTGGAACTCGCCGAGTCCGCGACACACCCTGAGCTCGTGGGTCGGCGGGTCGTCGATCTCGCGGCGGAACGTGGGTGTACTCCGTTCGACGTGATGCTCGATCTCGCCCTCGAAGAAGACCTCGAACCTCGGTTTCGGAGCGTGCTTGCGAACAACGACCCTGATGCCATCGCATGGTTGCTCCAGCAGGAAGGGTGTCTCCTCGGTCTCGCCGACTCGGGGGCGCACGTCAGCCAGCTCTGCGATGCGTGCCTCCCCACCGATCTGCTCGGAAACTGGGTGCGCGAGAAGGAAGTCATCTCGCTCGAGCACGCCATTCACAAGCTCACGGCAGAACCGGCCGGCGTCTACGGCCTCGACGATCCCGTGGGTGGTCGGGGTCGGCTCGAAGTGGGGATGGCCGCGGACATCACCGTCTTCGACCCCGCAACGGTCGCGCCCGGGCCGCTCCGTCGAGTGCGGGACTTCCCCGCCGACGGTGAACGACTCACCGCCGACCAACCGACCGGCATGACTCACACCGTGGTGAACGGTGTTCCGATCAGGGTCGACGGCGCACCCGTTGCCGACGGCCTCGCCCGAACCCCAGGAGTCGTCCTCCGAAGTTGACGGCGATGCACGACCGGTCAGGCCGACGTCACGCCGGTGGGCATCTCAATCGGACTCGTCCGCGCACCTCGTACAACGTGGCCCGACGGGTGTGGGCCACTCGGCGGAGCCCCGGTGCATCGAACCATTTCGCGTCCGGGCGTTCGACGGGCACGAACTCGCCGCCGTCGACGACGTACTGCGGTGCAGCCTGCCGGAGAGCCCGCTCCCACGCGTGGCACCGCTCAACCGCGCCATTCCCGTTCCCGCTCGCCGGTGGCGGTTCGAGCACGACGACGTCGTTCGCGAAGGTCGGACCGAGGAACGGATAGAACTGGATAGTCCCGAAGGCAACGACGCGACCGGGCGCGTGCCCGCTGAGGTACTCGTCGATGGGATCGAGCCGCAATCCCGCGCCGACTGCGTACCGGTGCGTCGCGAAGTCTCGTTGGACGAAGAAACCGCCCAGGACCGCCACGAGCAACACCGGTGCGACGAGCAGGTACCGAACCGGTCGTCCACCGACGCGACCCAGTCCGATCACCGCACCGGCGCCGAGTACGACGACCAGCGCAAGGAACCGTTCGTCGTATCGCCAGGCTGCGAAGCGATCGACATTCGGAGCGCCGGCGTTCATCACGATCACGACAAGGGCTACGAATGAGAGCGCAGCACGCACGGGAAAGCCCCGACGTTCGAACCGCAGGGCAACCGGGACCATCACCAGACCGAGCAGCAACGCGGGACTGGCGTAGCGTGCCGTGGCGGCGAAGACCGCACCCCCAAGTTCCATCGTGAACGGCATCACCACGTACCCGATCCCGGCCGCCACCGTGACGGCACCGGCGACGCGTTCGGCCCCGGACCGCCGACGGCCGAGAATCGCGAGTGCGCCGATGGCCGGTGCGGCGATGAGGAGCGGCCACGCGCGCCCGAACGCCTGACGAAGCCCCGGCCGCCAGATGCGATCCCAGATGTCACCCTCGAAGAGGTGGTCTGCAATCGACGCGTTGTCCGTGAGTTGTGAACGAATTGGCAGGTGGAGCGGTCCCAGATGCAGGTCGTACCAAGGCAGCGGATTGTCCGCTCGGACCCAGTTCCGCAGGAACCAAAACGCGCCGACGGCGGCCAGCGGCACCAGCCACGCGACCACCAGGCGGAGGTTCCGACGCCGCACCGCAACCACGACGATGGCGACGGTCAACACGGCCAACGGGAACGCAACGGTGAGCTTCGTGCCGACGGACAGCGCACCCGCGATCCCGGCGAGTGCCAACGGCACCGGTTCGAGACCACCTTCGACGATCAGCGCGATGGCGACGAGAAGAAACGTCGCGCAGAGAAAGTCGTTGGTGCCTTGACCGGGGTGGGTCCCGACGACCGCCGGCAGTCCCATCACGACCGCTGACGCGGTGACGCACACGGCCCCCAGCCCGCGACGGCGGCCGATGCAATAGGCCGCGAGCACGGCGAGCGACGCGAAGAGCAGGTTCAACGTCGGTGACAGCAGATCGCGACCGAACGGGAAAAACGCAACTGCGTGAAACATCTGGCTGTTCGCGGGGAAGTAGCCCTGCGCCGACGCGCCGATGTCCGGAAAGATGTCGAGCCGGCCCTCCTGAACGAAGCGGGCTGCGAAGACGCCGTGATACCAGAGGGTGTCCCCTTCGGTCATGCCGTGGCCAAGGGCCCAGGCCGTGTGACTGATCCACTGCGCGCCGACGATCGTCACCGCCCCAGCAGCGGCCCATCGCTCGACCAACCGGCTGCGGAGCACCTCGTCCGCGCCGAACGGGCGCGCCGCCGGACCGGCGCGCTGCGCCAGTGTGCGGACGGCGATGCTCACTCCGATGAGTCCGAGCGCGAGCGGCCACCCCGAGAACGCGTGGAGTCCACCCAGGACGAAACTCGTCCCGCTGACGATCGCGAGCGCGATGACTGCTTCGACGAGCCGAGCCGGTGAGCCGTCCCATCCAACCAGTGCGCGCCGCGCGGAGATGGCCGCCGAAACGACCGCGCCACCCACGCCCAGGATGATGAGCCAGCCGAGCAGATACCGTCCGAACGAGAGCGGTTCCCGACCGAAACGCGTGGCGGCGCCGACAACGAGAGAGGCCAGCACCGACACAATCGATCAGGGTAACGATCTCGAACGGGAGCGCCGAGCCCAGGCGGTCGGGTCGACGGGAGTGGGGATGGCAAGATCGCCCCGTGATCGCGCCGAACGAGCCCCGTCGCTCCACCTGGTGGGTGATCTTCGCCCTCTTCCTCGTGGGACTGCTCGCCTGGACGGTGGCGACACCGTTGATGGCCGCGCCGGACGAAGGCGCCCATGCGGTCCGAGCCGCGGCGGTCGCACGGGGGCAGCTGAACGGGCCGCACCGCAAGTTCATCATCCAAAACTGGGTCCTCGATGTCCCCGAGGCCTACGCCCATGCGCCGGAAGCGCTGTGCTTCGTTCGTCCCCCGGCCATTCGAGCCACGACGCCGGCCCCAGCGTTGACCCCGCGCTGCGTACCGTCCTTTCGCGGGTCTGATCGGCTGGTCAAGACGCTCACCTACGAATTCCGCGGCACGCCGCACCTCTACGGACTGCTCGGACTGCCGTCGCTGGTCTGGCCGGACCGGGTGAGCATGTACCTGATGCGGGTCATCAACGCCCTGGCGTGCGCGGCGTTTCTTGCGAGCGCGTGCGTCTCGGCGCTTCGCCGACCCCGGCGCCGCCTCGCGGTCGTGGGAGTGCTCGCCGCGGCGACCCCGGGCGTCTGGTACCTCGGCGGCATCATCAACCCGAACGGCATAGAAATCGCAGCCGCGATCTCACTCTGGGCGACGCTCCTCGCACTCGCCGCACACGACTCGGTGGAATCGGATCTCCGTCTCGTCCATCGCGCCGGCGCGGCCGCACTCGCGCTGGTCAGTATCCGCGGGCTCGGCCCGGGCTGGGTGATCGCCGCGGTCGTGATGTGCACCGTCCTCGCCGAGCCGGGGCGTATGCGTGCACTCGCGCGCCTGCGAGCGACACGGGTGTGGGCGGTGCTGGTCGTGCTGAGCACGGCGCTGACTGCGGCGTGGGTGATCCATTCGCCGCTCGGAGATCAGATGCGGCATCCCGCGATCGGGTTGCAGGACGCGATCGCTCAACTTCCGACGATCGCCCGCCAATCGGTGGGTGTCTTCGGAACGGACTACATGCCACTCCCCCGAGCGCTCGACATCGGTTGGGGCGTCGTCGTCCTCGCCGCGGTCGTGGTCGGACTCATCTTCGCTACCAGCCGCCAGCGAATCGCGCTCGTCGGCACGATCGTCGCCTCGGCGGTGCTTCCGATCACCACCGACGGCTTCAACTTTCCGTACATCGGTTTCCCATGGCAGGGCCGGTACAGCCTCCCGCTCACCGTCGGCGTCGTGGTGATCGCATTCGGCGTGATCCCCAGTACCGCCCGAAACGTGCGATGGGGTGGCGTTCTCGCCGGCGCCTCCTTGCTGATCGGCGAGGTCGGTGCCTTCGTCGCGATCGGCCGACGGCTGGCGATGGGACGCCCCCACGGCCTGAACATCTTCGACTACGTCTCGGACCCGCTCTGGAATCCGCCAATCGCCAACGCGGTGCTCCTGGCGGTGTTCGCCGCGGTCGCCGTTGGCCTCGGCATCATCCTCCTGCGGCCTTTGATCCGTCCGCCGACGGGACCCGACGCGCTCGAGCCCGTCCCTTGAGCGCCAACGCCGGACGCTCCACGACGAACCAGCTCAGGGTTGCGATGGCGCACGTCACCGCGACACTCACCACCGCCACGACGCCCGTCCGACCGGCGAATCCGGGCTCGAGCGGGATCCATTCCTGTTGGACCGCCTGCATCACGGGGACCGACCAGAGAAACACGCCGTAGCTGATCAGGCCGAGCCCGTGGAATGGGCGGCTCCGCAAGACGCGATTGCCGAGCCGGTCCCGAGCACCGAAGGCGGCCGGTACCACCACGAGCGCGGCCACCGCCGAGTAGACGATCTGGTTCTGGATCTCGAATCCGAGTTCGAAAAAGTCGAACCCGCCGACGATCCCTTTCCCGACCAGTAACGCGAGTGCGACCGACCAACACACGGCGGGCCGGCGAGCGAGCGACGACAGCCCCAGGTCGCGCCGGTGGACGACGGCGACCGCGAAAGTCATACCGATCGCGAACGTCGGCAGGAAGCCCGGCAACATCGTCGCCGGGAGCGGATGGCCGACCATCGCGATCTGCCAGGCGAAGCCGAGGACCGCAACTGCTGCGAGGCTGACGAGCTCCACCGTCCACGGATCGCGACGCTTCGTGTACCGGCCGACGATCGCGGCGTACACCGGGAGGAACGCGTAGAACGCGACCTCGACCACCAAGCTCCACGCGGGCCCGATGCCGCCGCGGAGGAACTGCGACGGCACGTAGTTCTGCACGAGGACCAGGTGCAGCACGAGAGCCTTGGTGCCGTCGATCGCCACGCGATGCCACACGTAGGTGAGCACCACCAGTGTCACCGCGTAGGCCGGCCAGATGCGCAAGAAACGCGATCGCGTGTAGCGCACCGGCGAGGGTGCGTTGGCCGCCCCGGCG
>JANLTQ010000519.1:0-13500 GCA_031363005.1 Acidimicrobiia bacterium
GTCGCGCTGGTCGCGCTCGTTGCCACGCCCGCCTTGGCTGACAAGGGATCCGACAAGGGATCCGCCAAGGGATCCGATCACGGATCGATGAAGGGCATGAAAGGCATGAAGGGCATGAAGCATTCCAAGACTGGGATGCAAGTGATCACGAGTGCGCTCACCGGCGATTCGCCCTGTGAGAAGTCGGGCCCGCCCGCGTCGGTCGGTCAGGTGAAGAAGGACGCCGAGGGTCACGACGCGCGCGGCCCGCTCGTGCAGTATTCGGTCCCGAAGGCAGACCGGGAGCAGCTGATCGAGCAGCAGCGCCAAGCTCGCGCCGTTGCCGACAAGTACCCGACGGTGGCCGCCGCGGAGGCAGACGGATACAAGAAGTCCACGGTCTACGTGCCGTGTATCGGTGCGCACTACACCAAGACCTCACTCGTCGGTCGCTTCGATCCCGCGGCGCCGTCGGAGCTGCTGTACGACGGCACCGCGCCGGAAGCCAAGATCGTCGGCCTCAGCTACTTGCTGTTCAACAAGGGCGGACCGCCGGAAGGCTTCGCCGGCCCGAACGACCAGTGGCACCAGCACAACGCGAACGGCGGATTGTGCTTGAACGCGCAGGCCGTTGTCGTGGGGAACGAGTCCACGACCAAGCAGGAGTGTGAGGCGCGCGGCGGCAAGAAGATTGCGCTCGAGGACATCTGGATGGTGCACGACTGGGTCGTGCCCGGATGGGAGTGCGGTTGGGGCGTCTTTGCGGGCGAGTGCCCGGAACTCGGAGGCCGAATCGGTGGCACCGTGTTCGATGCGCCGGACCCGAAGTCATTCCAGAAGGCGCTCGACGGCAAGGCGAAGACCGCGAGGACCAAGCACAGCCACAAGAAGTCGCACTCGGAAAAGGCCAGTAAGTAACTACTGCCAGAGGCGGGTGAGCGCCGCGGCGGTTTCCGCGGCGCGATCCCACGGCCACCAGTGGCCACATTCCGGGTAGACGATCAACTCGGCCTCGAGCCGCGCGGCAATCCGGCGTGCGGTCGTCGTGGGAACGTGGGGATCGTCGGCGCCGTGAAAGACGGTCGCCGGCCGCCGCGGCATGGCCTCGACTGCCGGCTGCCACTCGGCACCCACGGTGATCGCAGAGCGGTACAACGCGAGCATGCAGTCGGTCATCCGGGTATCCACTCGACTGGCCTCGACGGCCGCGAGTTCAGGATCCGATCCGCCGGCGACCAGACCGGCGGCGAGGTCTGCCACCGGCATGGAGGTCATCGCGGTCATGACTTGCTCGCCCACGTCGGGCGTCTGCCACGCCTGGGCCACCGGATGCCACTGGTACTCGTCGTCGAGGGGACCGCTCCCGCAGGCCAGCGTCCGGATGAGGTCGGGTCGCATCGACGCCACCCGCTGGCTCAGAATTGCGCCCCAGTCGTGGCCGACCAAGTCCACCGGTTCGGCGAACTGTTCGAGCTGGGACTCGAGCCACCCCGCGTACTCCTCCTTCGTCGCCGTCCAGCCGGCAGGGACGTCGGTTCCGAATCCCGGCAGCGACAACCGGACAATGTCCGAGCGGTCGATCGCGGCAATGAGTCGATTCCACATCTGTTCCGTGTCGGGAACTCCGTGTACGAAGACCGCGGTCATGAGCGTGTCCGTCCGGCGCGCATCAGAAGAGGGGGGACCATGAGGCGGTCCGCAACATGCGGCTCTCCCAGTCGTCGCGCACGCGCAGAGCATCGTGCATCCAGGTGCCGGGGGCACGGTGTTCGGCCGGAACCTCGGTGGTGAGCAAGCCGAGGAGTCCCGACGGTCGCGTCACTTTCTGCCACAAGACCACTTCGCGATGGCGGGCCGCTGCGCCCCACGCCGGCGTGAACACGGCTTGGAGTTCGAGCAGCGACCGACCGCCATGGCGACCCTCGGCGAGGCTCGGCGCGTAGTTGTCCCGCGCCGCTTCGAGATATTCATCGAGCATCCCGGCATGAGGCCAGGCGGTGTCTTCCATGAAGAGGGTCAGGTCGTGATCGCCGCCGTCGGTGGGGACGTGGGCGAAAACGATGTCTTGGAGCGGCGACCACTCGGCCGGTGCGAGCGCCTTGCTCGTGACGTCCCACCGCAGCTGATCGAGCGACCGGGCGAGACTCCGCAGGTCACCCCGCTGGAGTCGCCAGACGAGGCGTTCCCACGCCGCGCCGTCGCGTACTGCGGTCAGGGTGACGAAGTTGTACGCCCGGCCGGTGCCGTGGGTGAGTCGCATGAAGTAGAGCAGGCGCGCGTCGTCGGTCTCGCCGAGCGCACTCATCCACTGGTCTCGGAAGCACGCTTCGAACTCGTCTTCGTGCGCGCCCATGACGCGGTGGACTTCGTGGATGAAGAGCATGGGCGGACGCTACCGCTCGGAGTCGCCCCCCGTGACCGACGCCACGATGTCGTCGATGGCGGCGTCGGCGAGTGCTCGCATTTCGTCGTCGTTGCGATCTTGGATCGGATGCGGCACGAAGATCACGGCCGGATCGGCGCCGAGCGCGCGTGCTTGGGCAGCGGCGGCGTCGATGAACTCGGTGGAGGCAAGGAACACGCCCGCAACGCCGACTGCTTCGAGGTTCACGATGTCGTGCACACTGCACGACGTACATGAACCTCAGTCGGCGAGGGCCTCGATCACCACATCGCACTTGGCCGAGATCTCGTGGCGGAGATCGATGGGAGCCGGCTTGGTGAAGGTTGGTTTCGAGAAGCGAAGCACCGTGTGGCCCCGTTGTTCGAGATGTTCAGCGACTCGGTCGAGGAAGACATTGCCGCGCGCTTTGGTGATGTCCAACAGGCCGATCGTCCTGCCGTCCAGGCTGGACGGGCGGGGCGCGCGCTCGCGGGTACCTGGAGTTCGTTCGCTGGTGGGGTCGAGCAGCGTCGTCATGAACCGATCTCTCTCGTCACGGGTTCGGATCCCATCTTTCCACTTGCCCAGCCGCCCATGATGCCCGAGAACAGGCCGGCACCACCACCGGCATGGGCGATCAGGAGGCCGCCATCGCGAAACTTCGGCAGTGTGACCCCGGCCAGGCTCTCCGGGACGCCTTCGTCGATACCGTCGGCACCGCGCGCCATCTCAGCACCGGGGATCTGCAGCAGTGCGCCGAGCTCGTCGCGGAACTTCGCCTTGGACCAGCCGGCTTCTTCATAGACGCGGAGGTGGTCGGGCGTGATGATCACCATCGCGTCGAACGCGATCGGCAACTTCGGGTGGGCCGTGGCCCGGAGGCAGGCGGCGAAACTTCGGGTCAAGGACTCGGGCGTGCGAGAGAGTTGGTCGACGACTCCGCGCACACCCTCCCCAGCGAACAACGTCACCGTGTTCTGGGTCGCGTCGTACCCGCGCTCGACGTGCATCGGCTCCCAGTACGCGTCTTCGTGCTCGGCGAAGCAGCAGGTGTACTTCCCGGGTTGGCCGAGCGTCGCGCGGTCGACGTCACCCGGTCGACCACCGCCGACGTTCCGGACGACGAGTTGCAGCGCACGGCCGATGGTTGCATTCGCCCGGTTGCCGGGGCCAAGCGCATTGATCCCGTTGTTCATCCCGATGGCCTTGGCGATCGGTCCGTTGACGATGACGACGGGACCGCTGAACCAGGTGGTGGCGAGCAGTCCGTGCATGTTGAACTCGTCGGTGCACGCAGCTTCGACCGCGGCGAGCACGACCGGCAGGTACTCGGGACGACACCCCGCCATCACCGCGTTGATCGCGACCTTTTCGACCGTGCACTCCACGAGGTCCGGTGGAATTGTGGCCACGATGTCTTGGGGGTCGCGGGTGGTACCGGCGAGCATGCGAACGACGCGCGCGGGCGTCGGCGGAACGAGCGGCAGGCCGTCGGACCATCCCCGCTCGTACATGGCTTCGGCGTCGTCCTCTTCGTCGCCGAGATCCAACCGCCGAGACTGCAACGTCAGCGCGCCGATGGCCGTCGCCCGCGCCGCCGCGATGGCCGGATCCTGCGTGCGGGATCCGCACCCCGGTCGATACGGCGGGAGGTCGAGGCCGAGTTCGTCGATGCCGGTGAGCTCGGTCCAGTAGTCCCGGCTCCATCCCACGGTGCGAGCGACCTCGGCGCCGGCCTCGACGCGGATCAAGGTCGGCACGGTTTCGAGGTCGAGCGAGAAGCTCACTTCCAGGTCTCGGTCGTCGATGGCGCCGCCGGTCACCTCGGGGAAGTCCGGATCGTCTTGGGAGTAGATGGTGACGGTCCCCGGGTAGGCCGCTCGCAGTTCCGCGAGCACCGGCGCGACCAGCGTGCAGGTCGGGCAATCGCGCTTGACGATGGCGACGAGTCCGTCGGGAAGGTCGGTCTTCACGCTCGGCATGGTGACCGTCGCGGCTGGGTCATGCAAACGCGCCCGTCAGCTCGACGCGTTTCCGCCCGTCCGCTTACTCCGACAGTCGGCCAACCACGAAGTCCACGGCGCGCGTGAGGGTCGCGACATCCTCGGGGTCGATGGCGGGAAACATGGCGACGCGGAGTTGGTTCCGACCGAGCTTGCGGTACGGCTCGGTGTCCAGGATGCCGTTGGCACGCAAAGCCCTCGCGATTGCGGCCGCGTCCACGGTGTCGGCGAAGTCGATGGTTCCGACGACCCGGCTGCGTTCGTCCGGCTTCTCGACGTAGGGCGTCGCGACCGGTGACGCTTCCGCCCAGCCGTAGAGGATCTCGGCGCTGCGATCGCAACGGCCGGCGGCCCATTCGAGTCCGCCGTTGCCCAGCATCCAATCGATCTGATCGGCCAGGAGAAAGAGGGTGGCGAGCGCCGGCGTGTTGTAGGTCTGGTCCAAGCGAGACTGTTCGAGCGCAATGCCGAGGTCCAGGCTTGCGGGCATCCACCGCTTCGTCGCCTGGATGCGTTCGATGCGGGCGACGGCCGCCGGAGAGATTGCCGCGAGCCACAGACCGCCGTCGCTTCCGAAGCTCTTCTGCGGTGCGAAGTAGTACACGTCGGACTGGGTTGGGTCTATGCGCAGGCCGCCGGCACCGGAGGTGGCATCGATGAGGACGAGTTGATCGTCGCCCGCACCGTCGGGCCGCACGATCGGCAGCATCACGCCGGTCGAGGTCTCGTTCTGTGGCCAGCAGTAGGCGTCGACGTCGGGGCGAGCGCTCGGCGCCGGGTGGGTCCCGGGCGCACTCTCGATCACCTCGGGGTCGCCGAGGTGCGGCGCGGTGCGAGTCACGGTGGCGAACTTCGAGGAGAACTCGCCGCACACCAGGTGCTGGCTGCGTTGCTCGATCAGCCCGAAGCTTGCGGCATCCCAGAATGCGGTCGATCCACCGTTGCCGAGGACGACCTCGTAACCGTCGGGGAGACCGAACAGATCGGCGATGCCGCTGCGCACTCGACCGACGACGGACCTCACCGTGGACTGGCGGTGACTCGTCCCCAAGTAGTCCTTCGCTCGGGCCACCAGTGCCTCGACCGCCTCGACGCGCACCTTCGACGGTCCAGCGCCGAAGCGACCGTCGCTCGGCCGCAGTTCCGGCGGGAGCACGATCGTGGTGGGGTCGAGGTCTTGGGCGGAGTTGGTCACGCCCCGAGGTTACGCGTCGGCGAGTTCCTGATCCTCGGTAGTAGTGGGGTGCTTCTCGGCATACCAGCGAGGCCGGTGCTGTGCGGCCCACTCGGTGGACACCGTGCCCCGGGTCATGCCCCGGAACGACTCGAAGTCTCGGAAGGCCAGCACGATGTGGCCGAACACGGTGATCCAGATCAGCCAACCGAACCACTGGTGCACGAAGTCGGAACCGGTCCGGGTGTCGGTGCCGAACGCCTGGTTCCAATACATGATCGAGCCGGTGCCGGCCAAGACGATGGCCGCCGCCCCGACGAAGACCGCGTTCAGCTTCTGGCCCGGATTGAACTTGCCGAGGCGCACCGTGGCGTCACGTCCGCGCGATCGGAACCAGCGAACGTCGTCGCTCGACCACCGGTTGATCCGGCTCAGGTCGCGACGGAGCGAGCGCCCCCAGCGCGGTATGATCGCGACGGCGAAGGCCACGAGGATCCCGAGCCCGGCGTAGACGTGCACGGCGCGTACCAAGGCGCGGTCCGAGAGCAGGGATTGACCGAGACCGAAGTAGAACATCGCGCCGGTCACCATCGTGATCGTGAAGAGCACGGCGTTCACCCAGTGCGCGACGCGTTCCACTTTCGTGAAACGTGCGACCCGCACCGCGGGATCAGGTTGATTCATCGTTGCGTCCGTTCGATCGTCCGACCCACGCGTCGATCGAGTAGCCGCGTTCTTCCCAGTACCCGGGGATGACCTTGTCGACCACCTCAATACCGTCGAGCCACTTCACCGACTTGTACCCGTACATCGGCGCGACGTACAGGCGGACCGGACCGCCGTGGTCACTCGAGATCGGTTTGCGATCGAGCTGGTACGCGACCATGACGTCCTTGAGGCGCGCTTGCTCCATCGTCAGGCTCTCGGTGTACACGCCGTCGAAGCTGGTCAAGCGCAACGCGGTGCCATCGGCTTGCACACCGGCTCGGTCGAGGAGGTCGGAGAGCCGCACGCCTTGCCACTTCACACCGAGCACCCGCCAACCGGTCACACACTGGAAGTCACGGTCGAGTCGAGTGGGTGGGAGTGCCGCAAGCTCGTCGTACGTGAGGGTGAAGGGCGTGTCGACGAGTCCGTGGACCTTCAGGCGGTAGTCCGCGTTCGCACGTTTCGGGTAGCCGCCGGTGACGGTGTAATAGCGCCACCCTCCACCGCCAGGGAACACGGAACTGAGCCCGGTCGGGTCGCGCTTGGCGAGCTGCTGCCACCAGTCCGAGACCGTCGACCCGGTCGCCACCCCGACGGCACCGAGACCGACGAGACCGAGAAAGAAGCGGCGACCGATCGGAGTGCCGGGCTCGTGCGTCACATTTTGAGGCTAGGTCCACGAGCGCGCGGCGGGCGGTCGCAGGTCCTCACGAAACTCGAAACACTGCTCGCCCTCAGGCGAGGGCGAGGACGTCTGCGAAGCCCTGCTCGAGGCAGCCCATGAAGAAGTCGTGGTCCGGGATGGCGACCGAATCCAGGTTGACGCCGATGCAACAGGTGCCGCAGTTGGAGAGCAGGGTCACGTTGACCGCAGCCCCGGACAGGGGGCCGAAGGCGTACATGTGCTCGAGTTTCGCACCACCGGCGTAGATCGGGAACGGTGCGCCCGGGACGTTGGACGTGACGAAGTCGGCGCCCTTGAGCATCGAGCCGAAGACGGCCGTGGTCACGGTGGTGGGGAGTTGGTTGAGCACACCGGCGAGCGCGTCGGTCAGGGCGACGGCCGGCTCGTTCCGGACGACTCGGGCGATCCGGCCCAGCTCGACGATCCGGTCGGCGGGATCCTTGATCCGCATCGGGACCAGAAATCGCGCGGGCGTGAAGTGATTCCCGCCCATGGTCGCGCCGGCATCACGAAGGTTGATCGGCATGACCATTCGGAGTTCGTCGACCGGTTCGCCGTGGAACTCGTGGTAGCGCGAAAGCCCGCCGATCACCGCGGCGACGAACGCATCGTTCAACGAACCGCCCGCCTCTTTGCCCGCTCGCTTGAGGTCGTCGAGCGACACGTCGAACAAGCCGAGCCCTCGGGACAGGGTGCGGGCGCGCATGATCGGTGAGTGGGGAACGGTGGCCGGTGCGAGGAAGCGGGCGATGGAACTCCCGACCTCGACCGCCTGGGTCAAGGTCTCCCGGGGATGACGCGCCACCGCGCTCGTTCCGTTCCACACGTCGGTGGCAGTCCTGCGGGCCATGCCGACCATCCGGCGGCGTCGATGACTGAGCGATTTCAGCACGAGATCGGTGGCCCCGAACGTGGGGATCGCCTCGACTTGGTCCAGCGGTCCGGGGTCGGGCGCCGTACGTTCGAAGTCGAACAACATCAGCAGCAACTTCATGCCGCCGACCCCGTCGGTCATCGAATGGTGCACCTTCATGACGAAGGCGGCCCGGCCACCCTCGAGGCCTTCGACGAGGGTGTACTCCCACAACGGGCGGGACCGATCGAACCCGGCCATCGCAGCGTTGCGGGCGATGTCGAGCACCGCGTCGTCCGAAGCGTCGCAGGCGCTGACGCGGCGAAGGTGGTACATCAGGTCGAAGTTGGCATCGCCGGACCAGTGCGGCGGTCCCATTCGCATCATGGGTGTCGCGACGCGCTGGCGCATCCGGGGAATGAGCCAGGATCCGCGTTCGATCCGGCCGACGAGCGTCTCCCAGTCAGGCGTCTGATCGAAGAACAGGACGGTGACGATCGTCGACCGCAGCAGCGGGTCCTTCTCGATGTTCCACATCAGCGCGTCCGAGTCGCTCATGTGGGCGTCGAACCGTTCGGAATCCTGGGGTCCGGGCACTGTGTCCTCCCTGCACGCGAAGCGCCCATCGTAGGCCCGCCCGGTTTCTCCGGTTACCCGCCCTGTGACTGGCCGCGTCCGATCACGGATTCACGGCGGCGACCGATCTCGGCCGGGTCGAGGCGCCACGCCCGGAAGTACTCCTGCTCCTGATCAATGCCCTCGCCGACGGTGACGCGCTCGTTGGCGTCGTAGAGCTTCTTCAGGTTGCGGACTGCGGCCTGGTCGTTCCCGGCGATGTCGGCGCCGAGTCGAAGGGCTGTGTCCAGTAACTCGGCGTGGGGCACGACGTGGTTGACCAGGCCGGCCGCGAGTGCGTCGGCCGCGCTCAGGAAGTTGCCGGTCAGGCTCATTTCCTTGGCCCGGCGCACGCCGACCGTCGCGGGGAGGAAGACGCTCATCCCGCCTGCGGGCATCACACCGACTCGTGCATGGGTGTCGCCGAAGAATGCCAACTCGGACGCCACGAGGAAGTCACACGCAAGGGCGAGCTCGAACCCACCGGTCACGCACGCGCCGTTGATCGCTCCGATGATGGGCTTCGATGCTTTCCAGAGTGCGGCGAACGGGCTGACCCGCACGTCGTCGGCACCGCCCACCAGGTTCTTCGCGCCGTCGGCGAGTTCTCGGAGATCGAGACCCGCGCAGAACGCCGGGTCGGAACCAGTCAGCACCACGACGTCGATCGCCGCGTCGGTCTCGGCCTCGATCAGGGCCGCGCCCAGCTGGGTTTGGAGCGCAACATTCAGCGCGTTGCGTGCCTCGGGCCGGTGCATCGTGATGGTACGGACGCGGCCGACGGTTTCGACGATGACGAGTTCGGTCATGCGCTCAATGTAGAGCGGGCCCCGGTCAGGCGATCTCGTAGACGACCTTCACCCGGATCTGGAGGTCTTGGGTCCCGGGTGAGACCGGTACTGCGGCGCGTGCCGAGCTCTGGTCGGACGCTGCGAACCCAGCGATGGAGGGGTTGGTGTCTCGTTCCTCGACGATCGAACGCACCCGGCCCAGGCGCACGCCCGCGGCGCGAGCGAGCTGGGCGGCTTGGTCATGCGCGGCGGTGACCGCCTTCGCCCTCGCGGTGCGTACGACCGGACCGGTGTCCTCGATACTGAGGGCGATGGTGTCCACGCGCAGGTCGTCGCCGGCGAGCTGGGCGGCCGCGTCGATGACCTTCCCAGCCCCGGGCACGTCATGGGTTTTTGCGGTGACGCGGGTCGAGACGTTGTACCCAGTGATGCGACCGCGGGTGTCGAAGGTGGGAAAGAGTGAGATGTTGCTGGTCCGAATGTCGGCCTCCTTGACGCCGACGAACAGCATCGCCTTCGTGATGCCGTCGACCCTCTGAGCATTCGCTTGGAGCGCCGCAGTCGCCGACGCGGCTCTCGAGTCCGCCCCGAGGCTGATCGTTGCGGTATCGGGAACTCCGCTCGCGGTGCCGGTGGAGGTGCCGGTGATGGTCCGGACCGAGCGGTCGACCGCCGCACTCGCAGTGCCGCCCGAGGATCCCACCATCGATCCGAACACGAGCAAGCCGAGACCGATCGTCAGCGCCGCGCCGACGGGAATCGCTCGACGCCGCCGGAGGTGAGGGGCTGGGATTCTGACTTCGCACGCTCGTGCAACGGGTGGTGGGTCGACGGTCGGCGTGGTCATCGGAAGCTCCGGACGTGGCGGCAGGGTTCGAGACTTCGACGTTGGCCGCGCCGGAGTTGGTTCCCGACTTGTTGCAGTCGCTGTGCTGATTTCGGACTGAGGTTGCAGTCGTACCCGAGTTGCTTCCACAATGGGCGTTCACATGCCAGACCTTCGCTCTGATTCCACGATCGAAGCGACACCGGTCGGCGGCAGGGACGAAGGTGTTGCTGGTGGTCCGTCGCTAGTTCTTCGACCGCGACTCGTGGTGCGTCTCGCGGGACCATTCCTGATCGTTGTTGGCGTCGTTGGCGCGATCGCCGGGTTCCCGGTCGCCTTGGTCCTCTCGTTCATCGGCCTGCTCGGCTTGGTGGCGTGGGTGCCGAGCGTGACCGTCGACGACCGCGAGATCCGGTTTCGCGGCGTGTTCGGGACCGACACGATCCTGCTGACCGGGATCGACGAAGTGCGGTTGCGGCGGGTGCCGTTCGGTCCGAAGCGGCCGGGGGGTCACAACCTGCGCTTCGGTCGGTTCTGCACCACGCCGATGCGCTTGCGCGTCATGGAGAAGGACATCACCCTCGCCCAGATCACGGTCGTGTATTGGGAAGGCTGGGCAGACTTGGTCCGCTATCTGCTCTCGATTCCGACGATCGGTTCGGAAGGAAGAACTCGCGGTCGGCTCGACCGGTACGGCTGATCGGCGTGGACGAAAATGCTTGACACGGCAACTCCGGATATTTAATATCCGAGTTATGAAGCTTTCGGACGGTGTCGAGTGGGGCGTACACGTGGCGACGCTCCTCGCCTATCTCCCGGAGGGTCGGGCGCTCCCGTCCGCCCGACTGGCCGAGTACCACGGCGTTCCCGCCGCGTATCTCGCCAAGCATCTCCAGGCGTTGAGCCGCGCCGAGATCCTCGAATCGGTGCAAGGGCCGCGCGGTGGGTATCGCCTCGCGAAGCCGGCACGTGACGTGACCGTGCTCGACGTCGTCGAGGCGATCGAAGGAACCGAGCCGGCCTTCCGGTGTGCGGAGATCCGTCGGCGCGGCCCGGGCGCGCGCCCGGCTCGCGAGTACCCGTTGCCGTGTGCCATCGACTCCGTCATGCGAAGCGCGGACACGGTGTGGCGAGCATCGCTGCGCGCGGTGACCATCGCAGACCTGGCGACCACCGTTGGACGCGACGCACCGCCGAAGTCTCTGGCCGCCGGGGCGGCGTGGATGGGGGAGGCCCTGCGATGAAGACGTTTCTCACGGGCGCGACGGGCGTGGTGGGTCGGTCGCTGGTGCCGCGGTTGGTGGCGGCGGGTCATGAGGTGCGCGCGGTGTGCCGGCGCGATGACGCGGCTGCGGGGCTGGCGGCGGCCGGCGTCGAGCCGGTGCGCGTGGACCTCTTCGACTCGGCCGCGGTGATGGAGGCCGTCGTCGGGAGCGAAGCGGTTCTCCATCTCGCGACGAATGTTCCGCCGCTCAGGAAAGCAGCTCGACCCAAAGGGTGGGCGATGCACGACCGATTGCGGGTCGATGCCACTCGCAACCTGGTTGCGGCTGCGATCGCCGCGGGTGCGCGCCGGTTCGTGAAGGAATCGATCACGTTCGTCTACGCCGATGCGGGCGACGCGTGGATCGACGAACACGCGGACCTGATCCCCGACCTCGGGTTGCTGGCGTCGACGGTGGAGGGCGAACACCGTGCGCTGGCCTTCTCCGAGACGGGTGGCACGGCCACGGTGTTGCGATTCGGACTCTTCTACGGCGGGATCAACAACCGCAGCACCGACGAAGCGCTGAAGCTCGCCCGATTTCGTCGGTCCACGATCGCGGGTTCACCGGACGCGTACATGGCGTCGATTCATTGTGACGACGTGGCGACGGCGGTGCTGGCGGCGCTCGATGTGGAGACGGGCATCTACAACGTCGTCGACGACACCCCGTTGCGGCGCGGCGACTATCTGGATGCGTTCGCGACTGCGTTCGCCATCCCCACCCCGAATCCCACGCCGGGCCGGCTGATGAAGCTCGGCGCCGGACCGGGAGCGGCGGGGATGATTGCATCTCAGCGCGTGTCCAACGCGTCGTTCCGTTCGATCACGGGGTGGGCGCCCTCGTATCCCGACGCCCGAATGGGTTGGGCTGCGGAAGCGGCATCAAGAAAGGACGTCACCCAATGAAGACTCGACTGCTCCGCATCGGACTGATCTACCAAGCGGGCGCGATGGCACTCGTCGGGTTCTGGGCCGCCTTCGCCCCGCGCTCGTTCTATTCGGACTTTCCCGGAGGCGGCCGCCATTGGATTTCGACCGACGGCCCCTTCAACGAGCACCTCGTGCGCGATGTCGGCGAACTGAGTCTGGCGTTGCTCATCGTGCTGGGCGCCGCCGCGGTGACGATGGCGATACCACTCGTCCGGGCGGCGCTCGTTGCGGTGATCGTCAACGGTGGGTTGCACGTCGTGTACCACGCTCGCCACCTCGACATGTATTCCTCGAGTGACGCGACGGCGATCATGGTGTCGCTGGCGTTGGCGCCGCTCCTCGCGGTGGTGTTGCTGATGATGACCATGCCGAAGCGGGTAGGCGCGACGACGTAAGCGGCGAACTCGTCGGGTTCAGGTCGTGGACGCGAGGGAGGCGGCGAGGCGGCGCGCTTCGTCCTGATCGCTTCCGACCACCCAGGTTGGGCAACCGTCGATCTCGAGATGGAGACCACGACGAGCCGAGTCGTTCGCCGCGGCAGCCAACGGCCGTCGGTCACTTCGGCCGAGGAGCGAGTGAGGATGCCACCGCCCCGGAATGCGGCCGCAGTCCAAGACCAGCAGGTGGTGTTCGGTCACCGCGACGAGCACGGAACGACGCAACGCAGTGATGACCGCGAGGACGATGACGCCCGCCGCGAGGCAGAGGAGCAGGGCGATACCGGTGCCGGCCGGCGAAAAGGCCAGGACCGGGATGGCGACACCCAGCGCCAACGCTTCCGCGCCTGGCCTCGGCCCTTGTACGGCACGAAATGCTGCGATGACCGTTTCGTCGGACCCGACGAACGACGCAGCCTGTTCACCGATGGGCGAGAGTGTCATCACCGGCCTCGGTCGGTTGTGCAGTGGCCCGCGGGCTCAGCGACGACCGACGTTGGGCCGCTTGCCGTGGTTGGCCTTGTTGCGGCGGGCCCGCAGCTTGCGCTTCTTGGTCTTCTTGCTCACAACTGATCCTCCGAGACGAAGCGGGTGAGGGTAGTGCAGATCGGCGGCGCAGTCCGGCTCGGAGGGCGACGCGGCCCGGAACCCGAGGGGTCCTTGACGAGTATCTCATTATCTACTACCTTATTAGTAATCACTCATATAGTGATCGAACACGAGAAGGAGCAGGGTATGTGGACTCCCGCCATGGAATCGGTCGTCGAACGGCGACTCCTGATCAACTACCGCATCGAGGCGGCGGTGGTTGCGCCGCTCCTGCCGGTCGGGTTCCGACCTCAGCTCGTG
>JANLTQ010000531.1:0-3807 GCA_031363005.1 Acidimicrobiia bacterium
GGCGATGCGCCCTTCCAACTCGTCGATGCAGGTTCGCACCAACGTGACCATGGACTCCGGATCCGTGACATCCGTGGGAACAAAGATCGCACGTTCAGCCCCGGCGGCGAGCGCCTCCGCGACGACGGCGACACCGGCGTCCGCCGACGCTGCGAGATCGGCAACGGCAATCCGAGCCCCCCGCGCCGCAAACTCCAAGGCGGTCGCTCGGCCCAAACCCGATGCGCCACCGGTCACCAACCCGGCGCGACCCTCGAAGGAGTCCGTCACCCGAAGTATTCCCCGCCGTTCACGTCCAAGGTCTGGCCGGTGATCATCCGAGCCATTCCCGACGCGAAAAACACGATCGACTCTGCGATGTCCTCCTGCGGTGGGATCTCTCCCAGTGGGATTTCACTGGTGATCTCCGCGATCACCTCTTCGCGACTCACCGCCCGGGCTTGGGTCTGCCAATCCACGTACATCTGTACATTCGGACCCCAAATCCAACCGGGCACCACTGCGTTCACGCGGATGCGATCGGCGGCAAGTTCGGTCGCCAACGATCGCGTCAACGTGATGAGCGCAGATTTGCTGGCGGCGTACCCCGCCTCGTTGGGACGAATCTTGCGGGCGCTTTGAGATGCGACCATCACCACACTGCCGCCGCCCGCGGCGCGCAGTGCGGGTACGCATGCCCGCGTCATCTCGGCCGCGCCGAAGAAGTTGACCTCGAAGATCTTGCGCCACACGTCAAAATCGGCGGACTCCACGGGCTGAAACGGATCGCCCCGAAACGCGCTGTTGACCACGACGTTGATGCCACCGAACTCGGAAGTCGCGGCGGCTGCAACCCGGGCGCAGTCTTGCGGTTTGGTCACGCTGGCCGGCACGGCCAACGCGCGCCCACCCTCGACAACGATCTCGTCGGCGATCGCGGCAAGGCGTTCGGCACTGCGCGCAACCAGCACGACGGCCGCGCCTTCGCGCGCACAGGCCTTCGCCGTCGCATTGCCGAGTCCCGGTCCCACCCCCGTGATGATCGCAACCTTGTCCGCCAACAACCCGGTCACCGACGTCACCCTTCGTCGAGGTCGAGTTCCATGCTCCGGCCGACCCTTCCTCCCGATCGCCGCAACGCACCAACCATCTCTGATGCGCTGTAGAGCACCGCCGCCGAGACGAACAGCGGGCCGGCGATGAGCGACGCGAACAGCCAGTTGAACGCCGACTCACCGCTGGCCGGCGAGTTGAGATACGACGTCACCTCGACGGTGGCGAGCCCGGCCGTCTGGGCGGCGACCTGGGCGGGATAGAGATTCCCGATCAGGAATCCCCCCGCGAACCCGGCAAGGACTGCCACGATCGCGGCGGTCCGCAAGCGGCTTGCCCTTCCTTTGCTACTGGCCATGTTCATCCTCCTGCGGGTCATCCACGACTCGCGTTTGGCCATCCGATGCCTGCCCATGGGGGCGTCAGGCTGTCAGGATCACCCCGGACTTGGCAACCCGGAGGGATCCATGATCAAGAGAATCGGTTTCGTGCGTCGACATTCGAGCCTGGACATCGAGCAGTTCCACACCCGTTGGCGCACCGGTCACGCCGAGCTCGTGAGTGGGAGCGGCGCGGCCGCCGACCATCTGCTCCGCTACGAGCAACATCGCCGAACCGAACGCGACTACGAGCGAACCGAATGCCCGTACGACGGCGTGGCGGTGCAGTGGTACGACTCGTGGGAGGGGTTCTGGGCGATGCGTGACGATCCTCGCCACTCCGCCGTCCTCACGGATTCGGCCGAGTTGTTCAGCGAGGTCCTCGAGATCTTCACCGAACCCGAGATGGAAGTCATCGCCGGCCCAGACGACCGCGAGGAGCCGATCACCAAGCTCATCTGCGGCGTTCGCCATAAGGAAGGCATGAGCCTCGACGATTTTCACCGTTACTGGTGGGAGACGCACGGCGCGCTGAACCGGGACACACCGGCCGTGCGCAAGTACTTCATCCGCTACGAACAGAACCACCGGCTGGCCGATGACTACGACCGGGCGGCCTGCGATCTCGACGGCGTCACCATCGAATGGTTTCGCAGCGCTCGGGACTTCTTTGGCATGGCCGTCGACCCCGAGAGTCGCGACGTGATCCGCAACGACGAAGGCAACTTTCTCGACACCGACCGTTTGCTCTGGCTCCTCACCGGCCCCGAACACGTCGTGGTAGATAGAACGTAGCTACAACACCAACTCGGCCATGGTTTGGAGGGTGGTGGCGTCGCCGTAGAGCAGGATCTGGGTCACGCAGGACTCCCGCCACATCTCGAGGTCGTCCCGGATCTTTTCCTTCGGACCGATGAGCGTTGTCTCCTCGATAAGCGAGAGTGGCACCTTCGCCGCCGCTTCGTCCTTCTTCCCGGCGAGGTAGAGGTCTTGGATCTCCTTGGTCTCGGCTTCGTAGCCCATCCGGCCGAACACGTTCGCGTGGAAGTTCACTTCTCGTGCGCCCATGCCGCCGATGTACAGCGCGAGCACCGGCCGCAGCATGTCGGCCGCTTCTTCGACCTTGTCGTGGATGATGACCGGCACCGTCGCCGCAACGGTGAAGTCGTCGAAGGACCGGCGCGCGCCGGGGCGGGCGAAGCCCTCGGACAACGCATCGCGATAGAAGCCGTCGACCTTTGGCGAGTAATAGATCGCGAGCCAGCCGTCGGCGATTTCGGCGGTCAGGGCAACGTTTTTCGGCCCCTCGGACGCGAGATAGATCGGCAGGTCCTCGCGCAAGGGGTGGGTGATGGACCGGACGGCCTTTCCGAGTCCGGTCCCACCGGGATACGGCAGCGTGTAGTGCTCGCCGGCGTAGGTGACCGGCTCCTGGCGCGCGAGGATTTTTCGGATGATCTCGACGTACTCGCGTGTCCTCGCCAACGGCTTCGCGTACGGCTGGCCGTACCAACCTTCCACGACCTGGGGACCGGACGCACCGAGGCCGAGAATGAACCGACCGTTGGTGAGGTGATCCATCGTGATCGCAGCCATGGCCGTGGCGGTTGGCGTACGCGCCGACATCTGCACGATCGACGTGCCGAGCTGGATCCGAGTCGACTGCGAGCCATACCACGCCAACGGCGTGAGCGCGTCCGAGCCGTAGGCCTCGGCCGTCCACGCGGTGGAGTAGCCGAGCCGTTCGGCTTCGAGCAGGAGCTCCGCGGCGCCCACCGGCGGGTTTGCACCCCAGTAGCCGATCATGAATCCGAGTTCGAGTTGCTTGGTCATGGCGCTGGACTTTAGGTGCAAGCACCCGGCGGCCGACGCGTCATGACTCCGGCGGGACCGTCACGACGCGGATCGATGCCCGGACACTGTCGTCGACCACGAACCACACCGCGAGTTCATCCCCCGTCTCGTCGACGACGAGGTCGCACCGGTCCCCCGGGTCGATCCCCGATCCGAACTCGATCGTCGCCGCGGTGACCCGCCGACCGCGCCCGGAGCCCTCGAGGTAGTCCTCGATCGGCACCCAATAGATCGCGTTGTTCACGTGCCCGAAGACGTCGAGGTCCGTGCTCCGAAGGGGCCACGGAGTCCGGATGCCGTCAGCGGGCGGCGCCGGGTGACTCAGGCGCGCGCTCACCTTCTGCGCCCGGATCGCGTCGCCGTAGGCAGCAAAGAACTCGGGCGAGAGCGCTTGGGGAATCCCGGTCGCCATCTCGATCGAGACCCACACCGCGCGTGCGGTGATCAGGACTCCGTGACGGAGGCCCGAACGGTCGTCGTTCAGACCATCGACCCCGCTCACCGTCGTCGTGCGTTCGGCCCAGCGGCCGCCGACGCCGGT
>JANLTQ010000541.1:0-1769 GCA_031363005.1 Acidimicrobiia bacterium
GCCCGTGGTCGCCGATGGACCAACCGACGCGTCGACCGTCGAGGGTTACCGAAGCGCGATCCGTGAGCGTCACGGGTGGGATCCCGCCGACGACGCCGTAGGGGCCGGCCACGATGGCGAGAACATCGGTGAGGGTCCGGACCGATGTTGCCATTGGACCGATGACGGTGCGGCCGTCCATGCGCTCGCCGACGCGAGGAAAATGACCGGTCGTCGGCACGCGGCCGGCGGACGGCTTGAGGGTCGCGACGCCACACCATGCGGCCGGCACGCGAAGGCTCCCGCCGGAGTCGCTGCCGATGCCGAGCATCGATCCACCTCCGCCGACGGCCGCGGCTTCACCACTGCTCGACGCGCCCGGTGATCGAGTGGGATCGACCGGGTTGCGGACAGGACCCCACAACTCGCTGTCGACCTGCACCGTCGTCTTCGCGATCACGATCGCACCGGCGGCGCGGAGTCGGGTCACGACGGTCGCGTCACGAGTCGGGATGCGACTGCGATGCGCGACCTCGCCACCGGAGCAGGGGATCTCGGCCACGTCGATCCAGTCCTTCACGGTGACGGGGAGTCCGTGGAGGGGACCGACCGCGCCGCTCGTCATGAACTGAGCGTCGAGCGCCTTCGCTTCGGCCTCCGCGTCGGGATTCCAGGTCGCAACACAGTTGGTCGTCTCGTGGACTGCCTCCAACTTCGCTCGCTGATTCCGGACGACTTCGAAGGCCATGACTTCACCACGCACCAAAGCGGTTCGGAGCGCATGCGGGTCGTCGGGCGTGGGCATGACGCGATCATGACCCGTACGATCGGATCCTGTGAGCGGAGTTCGATGACAGCACTCAGTGACGACCACGACGCGCTACTCACGCGCGGCCGGCGACTGCAGTTGTGGACCATCGCGTGGAACCTCATGGAGGTCTTCGTCACGATCGGCCTGGGGATCGCAGCCGGATCACTCGCGCTCGTCGCGTTCGGGCTCGATTCGATCGTGGAGGTCTTCGCGTCCGTGGTCACGATCTGGTACATCAAGGATCACCACGCGGACCGGCGATCGCTGAGCGCGCTTCGGCTCGTCGCAGCGTCGTTCGTGGTGCTCGGCCTCTATCTGCTCGTCGCCAGCGCGTACTCGATCGCGACGGGGGCGAAAGCGGAGTCGTCGCCGTTCGGAATCGCGTACCTCGTGGTGACCGCGACAGTGATGTTCGGCCTCGCGCGGGTTAAGCGCGTGACCGCACTCGCGTCGAACAGCGCGCCGCTGCGGGCGGAGGCGTCGATGACGTTCCTCGACGGTTGCCTCGCGACCGGAATTCTCATCGCGCTCGTCCTGAACGCCGCCGCCGGACTCTGGTGGGCCGATCCGGCGGCGGCACTGCTCGTCGCGTCCGCCTGCTTCCGTGAGGCGATTGAAACGTGGCGGGCGTCGAACGAAGAAGAAGAAGGTTCCTAGACCAAATCTGGGTCCGTGATGACACAGATCAGCGCCGGGCCGTCGTGGGCAAGGGCTCGCGTCAACGCGTCGTCGAGCTGGTCGGCCGAAGAGACGCGGATGCCGAGCGCACCACAGAGTTCTGCGTACGCGGCGAAATCCGGATTCAACAAATCGGTGTGCCACACGTCGTACTCCGCCGCCCGCTGCTCCTTGGTGATCTTCCCGAGCGAGCTGTTGTCGAGGAGCACGTGGGTGATCGGCATGCCGTACTTGTCCGCGGTCGTGATCTCCGCGAGGTACTGACCGAATCCGCCGTCGCCCGTGACGGCGACGACCTTCC
>JANLTQ010000568.1:0-7244 GCA_031363005.1 Acidimicrobiia bacterium
CCTGCGCGTCGAGGTGGGTGTGCAGATCGACGAAGCCGGGTGACACCGTGAGACCGTCGGCGTCGATCTCGCGCGTTGCTTCGATGGCACTGAGGTCGCCGATCGCGGCGATGCGATCACCGTCGACGGCCACATCCGCCCGTTGCGCTGGTCCACCGGTACCGTCGACCACGGTTCCGTGACGGATGATCAGGTCGTGGGACATGGAAGCTCCAGCCGGTTTCGTCAGGTGACGGCCGCAATATACGGCGACATCCCACGAACTCGCACCAGTTACGCAAGCCAGGGCTTGCAAAACACGCGTTGGTTCGCCGACGGCGGCGAGCCCGCGCGGCGTTGCGTGTCCATCGGCGCACGGCGTCGATACCGGGCGTTGTGCCTGCACCGCGAGAGACTGATGGCATGACCCTCGCCACCACGACGCCGGCTTCGGACGTTGCGCAGGAGGCGGCCCGACGGCGGACGTTCGCGATCATCAGCCACCCGGACGCGGGCAAGACCACCCTCACCGAGAAGTTCCTGCTCTACGCCGGCGCAGTCGCCGAAGCCGGCGCGGTCAAGGCCCGGGCCGGACGCCGCAGCGCCACGTCGGACTGGATGGCGATGGAGCAACAGCGAGGGATCTCCATCACCTCGACCGCACTCCAGTTCTCCTACCGGGACTGCGTCATCAACCTGCTCGACACCCCCGGTCACCGCGACTTCTCGGAGGACACCTACCGCGTGCTCGCCGCCGCCGACGCGGCCGTGATGGTGCTCGACGCCGCCAAAGGCATCGAGGCCCAGACCCTCAAACTCTTCGAAGTGTGCCGGGCCCGGCAGTTGCCGGTCCTCACCTTCATCAACAAGTACGACCGTCCCGGCCGGGACGCGCTCGAACTGCTCGACGAACTCGAGAAGCAGCTCGACCTGCGGCCCACCCCGGTGACCTGGCCCGTCGGCATCGCCGGAGACTTCCGCGGGGTGATCGACCGGCGGACCGACGAGTTCGTGAAGTTCACCCGCACCGCCCGCGGCGCGACCGCGGCCGAAGAACAGCGGCTCGATGCCGCCCACGCCGCCGCCGAAGAGGGCGACGCCTGGACGCACGCCGTCGAAGAGTGCGAGCTGTTGGATGCGGTCGGCGGCAGTGTCGACGTCGAGTCCTTTCTGGCCGCGGAGACGAGTCCGTTGTTCGTCGGTTCGGCGCTCACGAACTTCGGTGTTCGCCACCTGCTCGACGCGATCGTGGATCTCGCACCGGCACCGAGTGCTCGCACCGCGAGCACCGGGGAGAGCCGCGCCGTCGACGCTGCCTTCTCCGGCTTCGTGTTCAAGATTCAGGCGAACATGGACCCGGCGCATCGCGATCACGTCGCGTTCGTGCGCGTGTGCTCGGGCCATTTCGAGCGGGGCATGACCGTGACCCGAGCCGACACCGGGAAGGCGTTCTCCACCAAGTACGCAGCGTCGATGTTCGGCTCGGACCGGGACACCATCGACGACGCGTATCCCGGCGACGTCATCGGGCTCGTCAACGCGAGCGACCTCCGCATCGGTTCGAGCCTGTACGAGTCCGAACCGGTCGCCTTCCCCCCGATTGCCACGCTGGCGCCAGAGCTTTTCGCTCGCGCGCGTGCGAAGGACACCGGCCGGTATAAGCAGTTCCAGCGCGGGCTCGCCCAGATGGAACAAGAAGGGGTCGTGCACGTCCTGCGCGATCCGCACGGCGATCCCACTCCCGTGTTGGCAGCCGTGGGCCAGATGCAGTTCGAGGTGTTCGCCCACCGGCTCGAGCACGAATTCGGTGCGGCCGTCGAACTCTCGCCGACTCCGCACACCGTGGCCCGCCGCACCGATGCCGAAACCGCCGCGCAGTTTCCCCACATCGGCGGGCTGCTGGTCCTGTTGCAACGCGACGGCACCCTGCTCGCGTTGTTCGAGAGTCAGTGGCTGTTGCAACGACTCGAAGGCCAGCACCCGGATTGGGTCCTCGATCCGATCCTCATCGACGCCGCCGAAACCCCGAACTAGAGGGCGAGCGGAGAGGCGGTCGCGCTCTGCAGACTTCCGCTCGCCCGTGGCCCGAGCGGCCCGTGAACGTAGTGAACAAGAGCGGGAGTCAGGTCCGCGCCACGTAGACGGTGCTCGACGATTCCTCGCCGGTGTAGAAGTTCGGAAAGGTCACGGTGTGCGCGGTGCAGATCGCAAAGACTTCGTCGACGACGGCCAGGAACTCGGCGTCAGCTCCCCCATCGGACCAGAGGCCGAACACACCACCCGGGTGTAGGCGGTCGGCCAGTTGCGTGAGACCGGCCGCGGTATAGAAGGCCGCATGACTCGGGTGCAGCAGATGAGTTGGCGAGTGATCGATGTCCACCAGGATCGCGTGCACCCGGTCAGCGATTCCCGACCCGAACCCGTTTCCCGTCGCGAGCAGTGCGAAGAAATCACCGTGGAGCAGATGACAGCGCGGATCGGACGTCAGCGCGGCAGCGAGCGGCAGCAGACCCTGCTCGTGCCACTCGATCACCTCGCCCAACGCGTCGACCACATGCAGCGAGCGCACGTTGGAGTTCTCCAACACCGCACGCGCGGTATAGCCGAGACCGAGACCACCCACCACCACGTCCAGGTCGGCACTCGTGAGATCCGCCAGACCGAGGGCTGCCAGCGCAACCTCGGCCACCGTGAACAAGCTCGACATGAGGAACTCGTCGCCGAGCTTCACCTCGTACACGTCGATCTGGAGGGTGGGCTCCAGCCGCCGCCGTACCGTCAACTCCCCCATCGGCGTCTGCCGGCGGTCGATCTCCTCGAAGCTCGCGCTCATGCGCTCACTCAGCGCACTTCGAAGTCGGCAAAATCCGGCGTCTTGGTCCAGGACCAGTAGTCGACGAGGCGCCACGGGCTGACTCCGTGGATCTCGCCGTACGCGTTCTTGAAGAACGAGTGCTTGATCGACGGTTGTGACCACACCAAGGTCTTGATCTCCGCCTGCGTGCGGGCGTGCCAGTCCTCGTACTTCTCACGCGTCGGTTCCATCGACTGGTGACCGCCGGCGATCAGTTCTTCGATGCACTGAGTGATGTACCGCATCTGACATTCGGAGTGGAAGATGAGGCTGCCGCCGTGCGCGAGGTTCGTCCCCGGTCCGTACATGCAGAACAGGTTCGGGAAGTCCGGAACCGTGATCCCGAGGTACGCGGCCGGCCGTTCGCCCCACACGTCTCGCAGGTTCACGCCGGACCGCCCCGTGATCTCCATCGGCCACAGCACGCGCGTCGCGTAGAAGCCCGTGGCGTAGACGAGCACGTCGGCCGGATACCGCGCGCCGTCGGTGGTGAGGACCGCATCGGCCTCGATGTGGTCGATGCCGGTGCGCACCAATTCGACGTTGTCCCGGGTCAAGGTGCGCAACCAGCTGCCGTTGTCCTGCAACGTGCGCTTGCCCGTCGCCGGATAGTCCGGGACGACCTTGGCGATGAGGTCGGGATCGTCGCCGAGCTGGCTCGTGATCCAATCGGTGAACATCTGTCGGGTGAGATCGTTCATCTCGCTGACCGCGGTCTGCTGATCCGGGTAGTCCGGATCCACGCGTGCGGCTTCGAGGCCCTTGTCGCAACCGGGCCAGAAGATGAGGAAGCGATACCAACGGCCGTAGAACGGGAGGTGGCGCAGAGCCCACCGCACGCCCGGACCGACGGACTCGTGGTAGTTCGGGTTCGGGAACATCCATTGCGCGGTGCGCTGGAACACCGTGAGCTGCTCCACCTCGGGCGCGATCGTCGGTGCGATCTGAAACCCGCTCGCGCCGGCGCCGATCATCGCCACCCGCTTCCCGGCCAGGTCCACCGAGTGGTCCCAGCGCGCGGAGTGGAACGACGGACCGGCAAACGTGTCCTGGCCCTCGATCTCGGGCGTGTGCGGCCGGTTGAGCTGGCCGACGGCCGAGATGACGGCGCGCGCTTCCAACAACTCTTCGGCGCCGTCGGCCGTGCGGAGCTGCACCGTCCAGGTTGCCGATTCGTCGTCCCATGCCGCGCCGAGCACCTCGGTGTTCCACCGCACGTGCGGTTCGATCGCGTGCTTGCTCATCACGCCCTCGAAGTAGGCCTGGAGCTCGGGCTGCTGTGCGAAGAACTCCGTCCACTGATCGCTGGACTCGAAGCTGTAACAGTAGAAGTGGTTCCCGACGTCGACGCGTGCACCCGGGTACGAGTTCTCCCACCAGGTGCCACCGACGCCGGCGTTCTTCTCCACGATCGTGAACGGGATACCGGCTTCCTTCAGTCGGATCCCGGCCAACAATCCCGACTGGCCGCAGCCGATGACGGCGACGGGAAACGCCGCGGCCGATGCGGCGTCGAGCGGAACATTGACCTGACGCGCGTCGGTGCCGTCGAGCTCCATCTCTTCGAGCAGCATCGGCACGTACTCACTCGGCACCTCTTCGCACACGAGCCACGCCATCATCTCGTGGAGCAGCTCGGCCGAGATCGGCTCGGGCTCGGGACAACCCCGATCCCGATAGTCGCGGATCACTTCGAGCGCGAGTGCCCGCACCTCGGCCTTGGCGTCTTCGCTCATGTAGCCCTGCACCTCGTTGAGGAACAGACCCTCGGGCTTCAACCGACCGCGGATGATCTCCGGGTCGTTCGCCATGTGGACCATCGACACCATGAGCGTCGGGATACTCACGTCGAGCAAGGCCTCGGCGATCTCCGCGTCGGCCGTGTCGAACGGTTCACCGGCGTGGGGATTGCGCATACCAACTCCTCGAGGTCCGCCGGTCACCGCACGGCGTCAGGCGGCGCACGGTACACAAGCCGCGCGGTCCCAACCGCCGTCGGCGCTGGCCCCAATGTCGGAGGATTATCGTCTTTGGGATGAATCGTCAGGGTGTACCACGCCGCGTCGCATTGGTGGCCTTCGCCACGCTCCTCATGCTCAGCTGGTCCTTGCCCGCGGGCGCCGGCGTCGCCCGGACACGGGAGACTTCCGAACTCCAGCATGCGCTCGACGCGCTGGTGGCCCAGCCCGAAGGCCCTCCGGGCATCATCGTCGTCATCGATCGCGGGCACGGCCATCAGGTGTTCACCGCCGGCGTGGCCAAGCGCGGAACCGGTCGGCGCTTGCGCGAAACCCAGCACATGCGCGTCGCCAGCGTCGCAAAGGCGTTCACGGGTGGCGTCGCGGTAGCTCTGGTGCGCCGGGGCACGCTGAGTCTGGACGACACCGTCACGCGGTGGTTGCCGAATCTGCCGCGCCAGTGGGCGAACGTGACCCTGACCCAGCTGATGCAACACACGAGCGGCATTCCCGACTTCTCGGATGAGCAAGGATTTCGAGAAGCGTTGGTCGCGTCGCTCCTCCACCCCCCTGGGCACGCTGCGCTCCTTTCGTTCATCAAGGATCCGGCGCTTCATTTCGCGGCGGGGAGTCAGTACCGGTACTCCAACTCGGACAACGTCATCATCGGGTTGATGGCCGAATCCGCAACCGGGAAGCCGTTCGCGAGTCTCTTGACGTCGCTCGTCAACCGCAAGCTCGACCTCGACGAGACGAGCCTCCCGGAAGGCGCGCGCCTCGTGCACCCGAGGATCCACGGCTACGACCTACGCGATCCGGACCGCGCCGACGTCACCGAACTCTTCGTCGCGGGCTGGACATTCTCGTCCGGAGGCGTCGTCTCCACGCCGAGCGACGCCGACGAGTTCGTGCGCGGGTACGTATCCGGACGGCTCACGGACCGAGCCACCCACGACCGCCAGTTCCAGTTCGTACCGGGATCATCTGAACCCCCGGGTCCGGGGATCAACTCAGCCGGCTTGAGTGTCTTTCGGTATGACACTCGGTGCGGCACCGTGTACGGCCACACCGGGAACACCGCCGGCTACACCCAGTTCATCGCCGCCAGCGCGGACGGCCGCCGCTCGGTGACTGTGTCGATCAACGGCCAGATCACTCCGAAGACCGACGCCTTCCGTTTTGCGGATCTGCGCGCCATTGACGAGCACGCGGTGTGCGCCGCACTCCGCTGATTCGAACGCCGTCGGGTCAGAGGGCGAAGCAGTTCAGGCTGATCGTCCGATGCGCCAACGCATCCTGGATACCGCTGTAGACGGTTCCGTCGAGCGGGATGCTCACGTGGTCCACGTATCGAAGCCAGCACGGCGACTGCACCGTGACGTTCGTGTTGTTGCCGTCGTTGGCCAGGAAGCCGTTCGTGTACGGCACGATGACCGTGTCGAATGTCGTGACGAAGTTCGTGTACACAACGTTGCCGATGGTGTCGTCGCCTGCGTTCAGGTCGGCGAGGAACGACGATCCAATCGACATCTGCTGACACGAGATCACACCGATGCAGTTGCCGAGTCCGAGCAGCTTGGCGAGGTTCGCGACCGCGGTGCCGTAGTTGACCGCGGCGAGATTCACGAGGCTGTCCACCTCACTCGCGCCGCCGAGGTACTTGATGTAGTACCGCGACACCATGCCACCTTGGGAGTGGCCGATCAGATCGACCTTGGCTGATCCGGTCTGCGCGCGCACGCCGTCGACGAAGGTGTTCAGCGCGGCTGCGGCATCGCGGGCGTCGCCGAGGCCGGAGTCCGGCAACCCGAAGATGAAGGCCTGGTACCCGTCGGCTCGCAGACGGGCGGCGAGCGGCGCGTAGTACACGCTCGCCAACCCCTGGCCGGCGAACGTACCGGCCACGATCACCACCGGGTCCTTGGTCAGGGCCCCGGCCGGCGTGGCAACGCCGCTGAGACCGGCCGCGGCGCTGACCGAAACCAAGAGTGACGCGAGTACTCGCTTCATGGTGACCACTGATCCCCCCGAATGCAGTGACGCGTGATGCGCCGAGTCGTCCGGCGATCGTACGGTCGGTGTTGAGGCCGGTCAACGACCCCTCACCCCAACTGGCACTAGTTCTGCAAGCCAGGGCTTGCAAAACACGCGTTGGTTCGCCTCGCTCGCGCCCGGTCGTCGGCCGGCAACCCCGACGCGACGTTGACGCGACGGTCGTGGGCGCGTCACGGTCTCATAACAATCGCGGTCCATGCTGAGGCCATGACAACGCATCGAAACCCCGAATCCGGACAATTCTCGTTGCGGCGGCGGGCCATGGCCCTGTTCGCCGGAGCCGCGGTGCTCACCGTCGGCATCGTGATCCTGCCCACCGATGCGAACGCCGCGACCCGCCGCTGCACCGCCACCACCGCCACCACCGCCACCACCGCCACGAAGAAGACGGTGGCATA
>JANLTQ010000594.1:0-2088 GCA_031363005.1 Acidimicrobiia bacterium
TTGCCCACGTTGTAGATCCACGACATGTTGAAGCTCGCCAGATCGATGCGCGCGATGTTGGACGTCCCCATCACGGCGACGTACGCAGTGCGCGAGTCCGGCGAGATGACGATCCCGCGCGGGTACGGCCCGAGCGGAATGCGCTTCACCTCGGTGCCGCTCACGATGTCGATGATGCTGGCGTCGTTCCCGCACCAGTTGGTGACCACGACGAAACGACCGTCGGGCGAGACCGCCACGTACTTCGGCACCGGACCGACGCTGATCACCTGATCGATGACGAGCGTTGCGACGTCGATGCGGTACACGAAGCTCGCGTCCGTGTCGTTGCCGGGTCCGCAGTCGTCGCTGCCCTCGGGTCCGAAGCCGGCGCCGTACATCGAATAGTTCGAGACGTACGCCTTGGTGCCGTCGGGCGTGAACGCCACCTCGACGGGTGCGCCGCGCGAAGTGCCGGCGTGACCGGGGATCCCGAAGGCCGCGAGGTCCACGGTGTCCGGGATCGTCTTCACGAGTGCGCCGGCCGCGTCGTACACGGTGATCGAATGCTTGTACATCATGTTCTGCGCGAACACGAGGCCACGGCCCGACGCGACCACGCTCTTGGGTGCGATGTCGCCGGTGACGGTCTTGACCAGCGCGAGCGGCCGGTCCGAGTTGGGAATCGGCACGGTGGTCGTGGTCGAGGGCGGGATCGTCGTCGACGCCGCGGGGCGCGCCCCGCTCGTGACGCTCGTCGAGGCGGTGGACTGCCGACCCGCGGCCGGCTCGTCGTCGTCGACCGCGACGGCCACGGTGATGAGGATCGCACTCGCCGCAGCAGCGAGGGCGACGAGGATTCGTCGCATCTCAGGACTCCGTCGCGTTTGCGGTCCGTGATGCCAGCACCAGCCGACCGAACCGCTCGGCCTCCTCGGTGTGGGGATACCCGGACAGGATGAAGGTGTCGATCCCGAGCGCCCGGTACGCGTCCAACTTGGCCCGCACTTGGTCCGGATCACCGACGATCGCGGCGCCGCAGCCGCTGCGGGCGCGCCCGATGCCGGTCCAGAGGTTGGCTTCCACGTAGCCGTCATCGGTGGCATCGGTGCGGAGTTCGGCTTGGCGACGCACTCCGGCCGACGTGCTGTCCAGTGATCGCGCGCGGATCTCGTCGCCGGTGCCAGGGTCCAGCTTGCTGACGAGCCGCTCGGCCGCGTCCCGGGCCGCGGACTCGGTCTCGCGTACGACGACGTGGACGCGATATCCGAACCGCAGCGTGCGGTCGTGGCGCTCGGCTCGCGCACTGAGGTCAGCGACGGTCGCCGCCACCTGATCCATGGTGTCCGGCCACATCAGATAGACGTCGGCCGCCCGGGCCGCGACCTCGCGGGCCGGCTCGGACATCCCTCCGAAATAGAACGGAGGACACGCGCCGCTCACGGTGCTGGCAGTCGGAGGATCGATCGTGAGGTCGTAGAACTCGCCGTGATGGTCGACGGCTTCGCCGTTCAGGAGCGACCGCACGATCTGCATGACCTCGAGGGTTCGCTGGTAGCGCGGCGCCGATTCGAGCGTCTCGCCCGGTAGGTCGCTCGAGATGATGTTCACGGTGAGGCGGCCGCCGAGCATGCGATCCACCGTGGCCAATTGCCGGGCCAGTTGCGGCGGCCACATCTCTCCGCACCGGACGGCTATCAGGAGGGCGAGGCGTTCGAGCTCGGGCGCGATGCCACCGGCGAACGCCACGCTGTCGATCCCGAGCGCATACCCGGAGGGCAGGAGCACGTTGTCGAAGCCCGCGTGCTCGGCAGTACGCACGATGTCCGCGCAGTGTTCCCACGATGAGCGCAGGGCCGGATCGGGGACACCGAGATACTCGTAGTCGTCGTCGCAGAGTGCCGCGAACCATGCGTACTGCACCTGATCGTCCGTGCGCGTCACGGAAGCGGTTCACCTTCGGACGCCACGACGATCCGGTAGCAGTCGGAGCGATCGAGGTGAACTCGAAGCGCTGCCGTCGCTGCGTGGAGGTGTTCCGGGTTCTGACTGCCCACGATCGAAACTGGTCGAGTGGGATGCGCCAACGTGAAGGCGATGGCGACGGCG
>JANLTQ010000602.1:0-2819 GCA_031363005.1 Acidimicrobiia bacterium
GACCGACTGGACGATGACCTCGCGCAGCTCGAGGTGATTCGAACGAAGTTTCTCGCATCACCCTCGCCATCGATCGCGCCGCTCGATGCCGCGGCCTACCAACTCGAGCGGGTGCGCCGAGAGGGCACGCCGCTGTTCGCGCATCTCGCACGCGCCGCCTTCGTCGCGTCGAGTCTCTTGCGGGGGCTGGTGGAGGTCGGCGTGGTGACCCAATCCCGGGTCGACGAGTTCCTGACCACCACCGAGACGGTGTTCGGACGACTACAGGCGGACGCGGCCCGGGTCCGGGCCGGCACGCTCGAGTGGGACGCCTTCGTCGACGAGTTCGGTCATCTCCGACCCGGCACCTACGACATCACATCGCCGCGGTACCGAGATGCGGCCGAGGAGTATCTCCGCCCGCTGGTGGAACACGCCGAGGTGTCCACCGGCCGACCGAAGTTCGCTTGGAGTTCGGCCGAGCGCGCCGGCATCGAATCCCAACTCGCAGACATTGGACTGCCCGGAGACGCCGACGCGCTCGACCGGTTCGTCCGCGGCGCGGTCATGGGCCGGGAAGAAGGCAAGTTCGTGTTCACGCGTCCGTTGTCGGACGCGATCGAGGACCTGGCGAGGTTCGCGGCCGACGCGGGGATGGACCGGCGTGAGATCGCCAACGTGCGGATCGGGGACCTGCTGGCGGCGCGCGACTCGATGGTCGATACCGCGGCATTCCTGCGGAGTCGAGTCGAGGAAGGCGTTGAGTTGCACCATGTCACTCGTGGCGTTGCCCTGCCGGGCCAGATCGCAGACTCGGCGGACGTCGTGTGCTTCGAACAGGTCGCCGCCGAGCCGAACTTCGTCACCGGTCTCGTGGTCGAGGCCCCGACCGTCGGCGGTGACGGAGCGCTCGACGCCGACGTGACCGGACGCATCGTGCTCATCCCGAGCGCCGATCCCGGGTACGACTGGCTGCTGGCCCGGGGGATTGCCGGCTTGATCACGATGTTCGGTGGTGCCAACTCGCACATGGCCGTGCGCGCCGCCGAGTGCAGCCTGCCTGCGGCCATCGGCGTGGGCGAGGCGCGCTACGAGTCCTTGGCGCGCGCCGCCGTGGTCCGCCTCGACTGCGGTGCCCGCACCCTCTCGGTCGTGCGATGAACGCAGCGGCGGGTGCACGCGGGGGGAGCCGTGTGGGGAGCGGAGTGGGGCCCGAGCGGCCCGGCCCGCAGGGCCAGGAGCGGGAAAGCCTATGAGGGTCGGGGTGACGCAACGGGTCGAGGATCTGGCTGATCGAGGTGAGCGCCGGGATGCGCTCGATCAGAACTGGGCGCGGTGGGTCGAGTCTGACGGCGACACCATGGTCCCGATTCCGAACGGGCTCGTCGACCCGGCCGGGTACGTGCACGACCTCGAACTGGACGCGATTGTGCTCACCGGTGGCAACGACCTCGCGCACCTTCCCGGCGCGATCAATCCGGCGCCGGAACGAGATGCGACCGAGACCGCGTTGCTCGGTGTCGCGACCGACCACGGACTGCCCGTCCTCGCGGTGTGTCGTGGTATGCAGATGCTCGTGCACCACTGGGGAGGGACGCCGACTCGTCTCGACGGTCATGTCGCCACCACCCATACAATCGATTGCGTTGTTTCGCGTTGGCCGCTGCGGTCCGGTCCGGTCAACTCGTTCCACGACTGGGGCATTCGCGTCGACGGTGTCGGTACAACCCTCGACGTGCTCGCGATTGCGCCGGACGGCAGTGTGGAGGCCGTGTCCCATCCGACACTCCCGCAGGTGGGCATCATGTGGCACCCGGAGCGTGGCGAGCCCGACCCCGCCGATCGCGAACTCCTGGCCCGCCTGATCGACTCGCCCGCCTGATGCGCGCCGTCGTGTTGGCCGCCGGTGAGGGCACGCGCCTGCGCCCGCTGACGTCCGATCGTCCGAAGTGTCTCGTCGAGCTCGCCGGGCGACCGCTGCTCGACTGGCAACTCGATGCCCTCGGTGCGGCGGGGGTGGAGGACATCACGATCGTCACCGGATACCGGGACGACCAGATCACCGCCGGGACTCGGCGAGTCCGCAACCCGAGATTCGACGAGACGAACATGGTGGCGAGCCTCATGTGCGCACGCGAGGTGTTCGACGGTTCCGACGACGTGCTCGTGGCCTACAGCGACATCGTGTACGAGTCGCGGTTGGTGCGCGCGTTGGCGGCCGATACCTCGGAGGTCGCCGTCGTGGTCGACCGCAGTTGGCGAGCGCTCTGGGAGCTGCGCATGACCGAACCGTTGGGCGACGCCGAGACCCTGCGACTCGGTGAGTCCGGGGAGATCCTCGAGCTGGGTCGGCGAGCGCGGAGCTACGACGACATCGAGGGCCAGTACATCGGTCTGACCCGGGTCGGCGCGAACGTCGCGCCGGACTGGCCCCGGCGCTACGACGCGTTGGATCCGAACGGCAGCTACGAAGGCCGAGATCGCGACCACATGTTCATGACCGCGTTCTTGCAACTGATGATCGACGACGGTCAGCTGGTGCAGTCTGTCATCGTCGACGGTGGATGGTTGGAAGTGGATACGTGTGACGATCTCGACGTGTACCGCGGGCTCCACGATCGGGGTGCGCTCGACCAGTTCGTACGGCTCGGTGAGGTGACTGGAGCGTGAAGCTGTTCTCGAAGGGTGACAAGGCGGCGAAGGGGTCCAAGGTCCCCAACGGGCGGAAGGCGTTCGAGGCACTGCCGCCGGCGGACCGGATCATCGCCTTCTACGCCGAGGACGGGGGATCGTGGCCCCATTTCGCACCGATCGTGGATGCGCTCGTCGACGAGTTCGGC
>JANLTQ010000604.1:0-7667 GCA_031363005.1 Acidimicrobiia bacterium
GCCGAACTCGGCGTCTCGGCCCCTCTCGCCGAGGCCCTTGCGGCCCAGGGCATCCACGAGCCCTTCCCGATTCAAGCGCTCACCATCGCCGACGCACTTGCCGGCCACGATGTGCTCGGCAAAGCCAAGACCGGTTCCGGCAAGACCTTGGCATTCGGTCTTCCCTTGCTCGACGTCATCGAGAAGGCCGCGCCGCAGCGGCCGCACGGTCTGGTGCTCGTACCGACCCGTGAGTTGGCCAATCAGGTGCGTGAAGTCCTCGCGCCGCTCGGCAAGACGCTCGGCCTCACGGTCAATGCCTTTTACGGTGGCGTCAACATGGAGCCCCAGATCGAAGCGTTGGCGAAAGGCGTCGATGTACTGATCGGCACGCCCGGTCGCCTCATCGACCTCATGGAACGCGGTGAGCTCTACTTCTCCAACGTGCGGGTCCTCGTCCTCGACGAAGCCGACCGCATGGCCGACATGGGATTTCTTCCCCAGGTGCAGAAGATCCTCCACCGGGTCGAGGCGCCGCACCAGACGATGCTCTTCTCCGCGACCCTCGATCGCGGCATCGATCGACTCGTCGCTCGCTACCTCAAGGATCCGTTGTCACACGAGGTGGAGGGCAGCGACGAATCCGTCGAGGAGATGCACCACCACTTCCTGTTGGTGCACCAGATGGACAAGATCAAAGTGGCCGCCGCGATTTCGCGTGGCGTCGATCGGACGCTGATCTTCTGTCGGACCAAGCGCGGCGCGGACAAGGTCGTCGAACAGCTCATGCGCGAGCGGATCAAGGCCGGCGCGATCCACGGCGATCTGCGCCAAGCGGCTCGTGAACGTGCCCTCGCCGATTTCTCCGACGGCAAGCTCCCCGTCCTCGTCGCCACCGATGTTGCCGCACGCGGTATCCACGTCGACGGTGTGGACGTCGTGATCCACTACGACCCACCCGAAGACCACAAGGCGTACGTCCACCGTTCCGGCCGGACCGCTCGTGCGGGCGAGGTCGGGGTCGCAGTGATGCTCTCCATGTGGAATGAGGAGAACGACGTCCGGGTCATCCAACGGCGGCTCCAACTCGACGGCCCGATCGTCGAGGTGTTCTCCAACGATCCCCGCTTGGCCAACCTGTCGAACTGGGACCCGAGCGCCGACGAAGCGGTCGCGTAGGCGTCGCCTGATCGGTTGAGCTGAACGGCTTCAGCGGCCGTTGAACTCCGGTGCCCGACGCTCCATGAAGCTGAGCAGGCCCTCTTGGAAGTCCTGGGTGCGCATGAGCGCGCCGAGCTGCAGCAGGACATGCTCGGAGTGGCTGCGGAAGTCTTCGGTCTGACCGGCGCGAAACAACTTCTTCATCGCCTGGATTGCGAGCGGGGCGTTGGCTGCAATCTCCCCGGCCCAGTCGCGTGTCACGTCCATGAGGTCGGCGTCAGGGACCACCTCGTTGAGGATGCCGTAGTCCTTGGCCTGCTCGGCGGTGAGGTCACGTCCGAGGTATGCAATCTCCGCCGCCTTCGCCCAGCCGACGAGCCTCGGGAGATACCAGGTACCGCCGCTCTCGGGCACGATGGCGCGCTTGGCGAACCCCGGAAGGATGCGCGCCGACGCCGCGGCGAGCCGGAGATCGCACCCGAGCGCAAGGTCGAAGCCATAGCCCGCGGCGGCGCCGTTGAGCGCGGCGATCACCGGCTTGTCCATCTCTTGGAGCGTGACCGTCGGCAAGTCGCTGGTGTGGCTGAGACTGCCGCCGCCCGCGCTCACGTCACCACCTCCGCCGATTCCAGTACCGGCCATCGCGTCTTTGATGTCGAGGCCGGAACAGAAACCCGCACCGGCACCGGTGAGAATCGCGACCCGGACGCCTCGATCACGATCAACTCGTTCGAAGGCTTCACCGAGCTGCACCAGCATCGGGATCGAAATGGCATTCCGTCGATGCGGACGGTTCAGCGTGATGGTCGCAATGTGGCCATCGACGTCGTACAGGACCTCAGGTCCGCCGCCGGAGCCGTGATCCTCCGGTGGGGCGTGGGTCATCGTCCGGCGTTTCGGTCGCTTGGTGCGGCCGGGGGCCGGCGGGGCCGCGCCGGACGGACGACGCGTCGATCGGCTGGATGGCGCTTCCCCGCCGAGGCAACGTGATGCGCGGTGCGGGCCGGAACGACGCGAATGTCGGCCACGGCGTCGTCGACCTCGAGGATGTCGATCATTCCCCTTCGGCGAGCTTCGCGATGTGCCCGCATCCGTTCGATGCGCCGAGCGCGTTGGCGCTTGACCGCTCGTCGCCGCAGCACCACGCCAACCATCAACAGGACGAGGAGCAAACCTCCGACGGTCTTGAGCACCGATCCGATGGTGATGCCGCCATCGGAGGTCGTGGCCGCGGCCGAGGAGGTCGCGCGCGTGCTGGGCGTCACCGCAGCGGGCTTCGCGGTCGATGGCGCGGACTTCGACACGCCCGACGGTTTCGACGATGACTGTGACGATGCCGTCGATTTTTCGGTTGGTTGCTGCGGTGCCGGGCTCGCAGTCTTGGCTGCGGTGGGGGCGCCGGATCCGAGGACACTGGGAACGCCGGTGAAGGCGCTGACTCGGCTGTCGAGCGTGGCCAACCGGACGGGCGGAAGCATGGCGAGCGGAGCCGTCGACGTCGGGTCCGGTGTCGTGCCGCTGAATCCCTGGTCGAGCAGGTACCCAGCCCAGCCGGTGTCGTCCCACGTGCCCATGACGATCGCGATGAGCGTGCGGCCATCCCGTTGTGCGGCGGTGATCAAGGTCCGGCCCGCCTGATCGGTGAACCCGGTCTTCAAGCCGATGGCACCCGGATACCCCGTGAGGAAACCACGATTGTGGTTGACCAGCCGGCGGCCCGCTCCGGTGGGGTCGGTGAACTCGTAGGTCACTTGTTTGGCGGCATCGGCGATGGCCGGCACTTTCAGCGCGTTGCGCGCCACGATGGCGAGGTCGTACGGGCTCGATTTCGTCCCGCCGCCGAATCCTTCGGGCCCATCGAGACCGGCCGGATCGCGAAAGTCGGTGTTCTGCAGTCCGAGTCGGCGTCCGGTTGCGCTGGCCATCGCGGCGAACCCGGTGAGGTCGCCGCCGACGTTCTCCGCCATCGCGTACGCCGCGTCATTCGCGGAGATGATCATGAGGGAGCGCAACGCCTGGTCCACGGTCCAGTCGCTGCCCTCTTTCATGTCGATCTTCGACGCCGGCTGGGCCGCCGCCAGCGCGCTGACGTGCAGCGTCGATTCGAGTGAGCGGTGTTCGAGGGTCACGAGGGCGGTGAGGACCTTGATCGTCGACGCGGTGAAATGCGGATCGTGCTCGGCGTGCCCGAGGAGCACGGCGCCGGTATCCGCGTCCACGAGGATGTACCCGGCCGGCGTCTGGGTCGCTGGGGGACCCGCCGCGGCCGCGGGGTAGGCCCAGTACGAAGAGAGGGCCAGGAGGGCTGGGAGTAGTACGAGAATCCAGCTCCGCCGGGCATGGCGGGTGCTCGTCATGCGTCCGGAAGGCTAGTAGCCACTCCCATCCGGATCGTGGTTCGCTGGCCGGCGCTCGACCGGCGCTCGACCGGCGCTCGGCCCGGTGCTCGGCCCGCTAACGGTCCGCCCGCAGCCGCGCTCGCGTGTCACGATGGCCCGGTGAGCCAGGATCAGCGAGTTTCCCGCCGTATTGCCGCCATTGCCGAGTCTGCGACGTTGGCCGTCGACGCCAAAGCCAAAGCCCTGAAAGCGGCGGGCGAACCGGTCATTGGCTTCGGAGCGGGAGAACCCGATTTTCCGAGCCCTGCGCATGTGGTCGAGGCCGCGATCGAGGCGTGTCGCAACCCCGCGAGCCACCGGTATTCGCCCACTGCCGGGCTGCCGGAGCTGCGGCGGGCGATCGCCGACAAGACCGCGCGTGACTCGGGGTTCGGGTGTATCCCCAGTCAGGTGCTCGTCACCAACGGCGGGAAGCACGCGGTGTACAACACCTTTCAGACTCTGCTCGACCCAGGCGACGAAGTGCTCCTGCCGGCGCCGTACTGGACCACCTATCCGGAGGCGATCGCCCTGGCGGGCGGGCAAGAGATCGTGTTGCCGACCACCGCGGAATCCGGTTTCCGGGTCACCGTCGACGAGTTGGAAGCCGCGCGCACATCGAACACGAAGGTGTTGCTCTTCGTGTCGCCCTCGAACCCGACCGGAGCGGTGTACCCGGTCGACGAAGTCGAAGCGATCGGTAAGTGGGCCGTGGAGCACGGCATCTGGGTTGTCACCGACGAGATCTATGAACACCTCACGTTCGGCGACCACGAGTTCGCGTCCATGCCGGCGCGCGTTCCCGCGCTCGCCGATCGTTGTGTGGTGCTGAACGGCGTCGCGAAAACGTACGCGATGACGGGATGGCGGGTCGGTTGGATGATCGGTCCCGAAGACGTCATCGCCGCCGCAACCAACCTGCAGTCGCACTCGACGTCGAACGTCGCCAACGTGTGCCAACGCGCCGCGCTGGCCGCGGTTTCGGGCGACCTGTCGGCAGTGGCGATGATGCGGGACGCGTTCGAGCGGCGAGGCAAGACGATGCACTCCATGCTCAGCGCAATCCCGGGTGTCGTGTGCGTGGAACCACAAGGCGCGTTCTATTGCTTCCCGAGTTTCGAAGGCGTCCTCGGACGCGAGCTCGGCGGACGCGTCGTCACCTCGACCATCGAGCTCGCCGAGGTCTTGCTGGACGTCGCGAAAGTAGCGATCGTCCCGGGAGAAGCCTTCGGCGCGCCGGGGTACGCCCGCCTGTCCTTCGCGTTGGGCGACGACGACATCGAGGTCGGCGTGCAACGCATCGCCGACTTCCTCGCCTGAGCACAGAGTCAAGGAGCTTTCAGCCGTGAGTCAACGCGTTCTCGTGACCGAAGAGTTGGCCGACCGCGGCTTGGACCACATGCGGGCCGCCGGTCTGGACGTCGACGTCCAACTCGGCCTGTCACCCGACGAGTTGGTCGCCACCATCCCGGGGGCGGCCGCGCTGGTGATCCGCAGCGCCACCCAGGTGACGGCCGAGGTGTTGGCGGCGGCGACGGACCTGGTCGTGGTTGGACGAGCGGGGATTGGGCTGGACAACGTGGATGTCGCGGCGGCGACTGAGCGCGGCGTGATGGTGGTGAACGCACCGCAGTCGAACGTCATCTCGGCCGCGGAGCAAGCCGTCGCGCTGCTCCTCGCCCAAGCGCGCAACATCCCCCAAGCCGACCGAGACCTCAAAGCGGGCAAGTGGAATCGCTCGCGGTGGACCGGCGTCGAACTGCACGGCAAGACCCTCGGTGTGGTCGGGCTCGGGCGCGTGGGAGTGCTGGTTGCCCAACGCTGTCTCGCGTTCGGTATGCGCCTCGTCGCGTACGACCCGTACGTGAGTGCCGAACGCGCTCGCCAACTCGGCGTCGAACTCGAACCCGACCTCGCCAAGCTCGTCGCGAGCGCGGATTTCCTCACGATTCACCTCCCGAAGACTCCAGAGACCTTGGGTCTGTTCGACGCCAAACTGCTCGCGCAGGCCAAGCCCGGATTGCGGATCGTCAATACGGCCCGCGGTGGGATCATCGACGAAGCCGCGCTCGCAGACGCGTTGCGTGACGGCACGGTGGCGGGGGCGGCCATCGACGTCTTTGCGACCGAACCCACCACCGAGTCTCCGCTGTTCGATCTCGAGAACATCGTGGTGACGCCCCACCTCGGTGCGTCCACCGTTGAAGCCCAGGACAAGGCCGGTCAGACGATCGCGGAGATGGTCGTGCTCGGCTTGGCCGGTGAGTTCGTGCCGTTCGCCGTCAACCTTGCCGCCAGCGAAGCCAACGCCACGGTGGCACCGTTCTTGCCCCTCGTCGAACGGCTCGGCCAGCTGTTCACCGGCTTGGCCGGCGGCCTGGTGGACACGCTCGAAGTCTCCTTCGAGGGCCAGATCGCGGACTACGACTGCAAGGTGCTCACGCTGGCCGCACTGAAGGGCGTCCTCGGGCCGATGGTGGACCAACCCGTCAGCTTCGTGAATGCACCGGCGATTGCGAAAGAACACGGGCTCGAGGTCCGGGAGTCGAAGCTGGCCGCCACCCATGACTACGTGAACCTCGTGGAGCTACGCGGCGCGTTCGGATCGCGCTCCACCCACGTGGCCGGCACGTTGTACGGCAAGCAGGGTTCGCTGCGCATCGTCGGTATCGACGATCACGTGATCGACGTCCCGCCGTCGGCGCACATGCTCGTGGTGCGCAACTCCGATGTCCCGGGCATTATCGGCAAGGTCGGCATGATCCTCGGCGACGCCAAGGTCAACATCGACGACATGGTGGTGGGCCGGACCAACTCCGGTCAGGCCGCGCTCATGGCCCTCTCCACCACCACGCCGGTCACCAACGACGTGCTCGAGGTCCTGCGCGGCCAGGACGGCATCACCGAAGCCCGCGCCATCGAACTCGGCTGAGTCCGGACGCGAAACTGCGCCGCACTCCGAATGGTCGGGGAGTACGGCGCAGTCGCAGTTGCGGGGTGGGTTACGAAGCGCGCTGCGCCTTCAACAGGTCACGAATCTCCGAGAGCAGGTCGACATCGGTCGGGGCCTCATCGTCCTTCTTGACCCCCATCTTCTCCTCCGCCTTCTCGTACGCCTTGACGACGAGGAAGAGGACGAACCCGGTGATGACGAAGTTGAGCAACACGGTGATGAAGCTGCCGTACTTGATGATTCCATTGCCGAGTTCGAACGTCAGGCCGTTGAAACTGGTTTTGCCGACGATCGCGGCGATGATGCCTTGGATGATGTCGTCGGTAAAGCTCGTCACGACCTCGGCGAACTTGAGGCCGATGATGAACGCGACCGCGAGGGTGACGAGGTTGCCTTTGAGAATGAACTTCTTGAAGTCTTCGATCATGTATGTCTCCCCAGATGAGCGACCCAGATTGGTCGTCGAGCGGGGCAGGGTAAGGCAGCGGGACGTGGAATGGAAGAACTGTCGCGGTCAGCGTTTGGCTGCGCGCAGAGTGTCGTTCTCGGCTGCGGCCGTGTTCAGGTAACAACGGTCAGCGTGGGTTCGGTCGTAGGCGAAACTGCCGGGTTGGTGGTAGATCCCCGAGCTGCGCTTGCCCTTGATCGGATGTGAGGCTGGACAGTTGCCGCCTTCGTCGGGTGGAACCCACGGCCCGGGTTCACCGAGTGCATCGCCGAGTTCCGGCACGTGCGCTGGAACGGGCGACGCGGGCGGGACCGGTCGGGGTGGCATAGGGAAGGGCTGCGGTTCGTACCGCACGCCCGCCGTGTCCGGTGTGCGCGCCGCAAGGTATTTCCAGATTGCGAAGCCGACGCCGGCCAGTGCTCCGGCGAGCGCGCCTCGGCGCACGATCCTCATCACCGGGCCAGTCTCGCACGACTGCCCCTCCCTCTCGAGCGTTTGTCGTCCTGTGCGGTCCAGAGCGGCTTGAGGCGACAAACGCTCGAACGTGACCCGGATCCTCTCGAGCGTTTGTCGACCTATGCGGTCCAGAGCGGCTTGAGGCGACAAACGCGGGAGGACTGAGGGCCGACAAACTCGAGGTGCAACGCGCGGTTCGGAAAAATCCGATTCAAGGTTTCGGGCCGGCCTGACCGATACCTCCCTTGGGTATTCACACAATGGGAGGCAACCACATGAACACCAACGATTT
>JANLTQ010000612.1:0-3553 GCA_031363005.1 Acidimicrobiia bacterium
TTCACACCGCGGAGGACCGCAGTCGATTCAAGGCGGCGATGCAAGAGATCGGCCTGAACGTTCCCCGGTCGAACATCGTGCTCGCCGACGCCGAGATCACCGACCGCACCGCACGCGTGAACGACGCGATCGAACGGTCGGTGATCGCCGGCAAGGAGGTGGGCTTCCCGCTCATCTGTCGCCCGAGTTTCATCCTCGGCGTCGGCGAGCACGATGTTCGACCGGGGAACGTTCAGGCCGATCTCTTGCATCGCCGCCTTGAATCGACTGCGGTCCTCCGCGGTGTGAATCGCGTCGATGCTCGCACCGATCAGTTCGACGTCGAACTCCTCGAACACTCCGGCTTCGTCGAGCGCGATCGCGAGGTTGAGCGCGGTCTGGCCTCCGAGCGTCGGCAGCAGGGCGTCCGGACGCTCGCGCTCGATGACGCTGCGCAGGCTGTCGACGGTGAGGGGCTCGACGTAGGTGGCGTCGGCGAAATCGGGGTCGGTCATGATCGTCGCCGGGTTCGAGTTCACCAGGATCACCCGGTAGCCCTCCTCCCGGAGGACGCGACACGCTTGGGTTCCGGAGTAGTCGAACTCGCACGCCTGACCGATGACGATCGGTCCGCTGCCGATCAGCAGGATGGATTCGATGTCGGTGCGTTTGGGCACGTCAGCTCCCGGCCATGATCGCGGTGAAGTCGGAGAAGAGGTACGCCGCGTCGTGCGGCCCGGGGCCCGCCTCGGGATGATGCTGGACCGAGAAGATCGGTTCGCCGGTCACTCGGAGTCCTTCACACACGCCGTCGTTGAGGTTGACGTGAGTGATCTCGACGGCGCGATCGAGCGAGTCGGGGTCCACGGCGTAGTTGTGGTTCTGGCTCGTGATCTCGACCGAGCCGCTCGGGACGTGGCGCACCGGGTGGTTGCCGCCGTGATGTCCGAACGGCAGTTTGAACGTGACGCCTCCGAGCGCCCGCCCGAGGATCTGATGGCCGAGACAGATGCCGAAGATCGGGATGCCGGACCCGACCAGATCCCGAACCGAGTCGGCCGCACCGGCGACGGCCGCCGGATCGCCCGGACCGTTCGACAGGAAGATGCCGTCGGGGCGGCGTTCGATGACCTCGGCTGCGTCAGTCGAGGCCGGGACGACGTCCACTCGACATCCCGCACTCGCGAGATGGCGGAGGATCGTGCGCTTGATGCCGAAGTCGTACGCGATCACGTGGAACGGCGCGTCCGGATCCCCGGCCGAATACGCAGCCGACGTGGTCACCGACGCCACCATGTCGATGCCGTCCGTCGACTGACTCGACTTCGCCGCGGCGCGCACCGTGGCTTCGTCGGTCCCGAACGCGCCGGGCACGGCGCCGTGATCGCGCAGATGGCGAGTCAGGCGACGCGTGTCGATCCCGCTGATGGCCGGGACGCCGTGACGGTCGAGGAAAGCACCGAGGGATTCGTCGGCGCGCCAGTTGCTGTGGCGGCGCGCCAGATCCCGGACGATGACTCCCCGGCACGCGGGTGCGGCCGCTTCATTGTCTTCGGGGTTCGTGCCGTAGTTGCCGATGTGGGGGTAGGTGAACGCGATCATCTGACCCGCGTAGCTCGGGTCGGTGATGATCTCCTGATAGCCGGACAGCGCCGTGTTGAAGACGACCTCGCCGGTCGCCACCGAGGCGGTCGCGGCACCGACCATCTCGCCTTCGAACACCTCGCCGTCGTGCAGCACGAGAACGGCAGATTCGCGCTTCGAGTTCGCACTCACGTGGTGATCGCTCCATTCATGACGACGGGATGGCCCAACCGGATGGTGTGCCGGACCCGGCCGGTGAGTTTCCGGCCGGCCCAGGGGGTATTGCGGGACTTGCTCGCGGATTGCTCCGCGTCGACCACCCACGTGTGCTGAGGATCGATGACGCAGATGTTCGCCGGGTTCCCCGCGGCGATCGGAAGACCGTGGCCGAGTTGGTCCAGGCCGGCGATGCGCGCCGGCTGCCAGGAGAGGCGCGCCAGGACATCGGACATGGACAGCAGGCCGGTCTCCACCAGTTCGGTGAGCGCCACCGCCAGCGCCGTCTCCACTCCGAGCATGCCCGGCGGCGCTTCTTCGAACGGCAACTCTTTCGACTGTGGGGTGTGCGGCGCGTGATCCGTGGCGATCGCGTCGATGGTGCCGTCCACCAATCCGGCGACGATCGCGTCCCGGTCCGCGGCAGAACGGAGCGGCGGGTTCATCTTGAACACCGGATCGAACGACGCGCACTCGGCGTCGGTGAGGGTGAAGTGCTGGGGCGAAGCCTCGGAGGTGACCCGCAGCCCTTCGGCCTTCGCCGCGCGCACCAATTCCGTGGCTCCGGCGGTCGACATGTGCAACACGTGGTAGCGACCACCGGTAAGTCGGGCGAGGGCAATGTCGCGCGCCACGATCGTGACCTCGGCCGCGGCGGGCCGACCGGGAATCCCGAGGCGGGCGGACCACTCCCCTTCGTGCATGTGTCCGCCGGCGACCAGCGCGGGATCTTCCGCGTGCTGGGCGATGACTGCGCCCGGCAACGCACTCGCGTATTCGAAGGCCCGTCGCATCACGTTGGCATCGGCCACGCAATCGCCGTCGTCGGTGAAGATACGCACACCGAGTTCGTACAACTCCCCCATCGGCGCGAGTTCGCGTCCCTCGCGACCCTTGGTGATGCACCCGGCGAAGGTGACGTGACACGCCGCCCGCCGACCTTGCTCCAAGACCGCGGCGACGACTTTCGCGTCGTCCAACGGTGGTGTCGTGTTCGGCATCGCGACCACCGCGGTGAACCCGCCGAGCGCGGCCGCCCGGGCACCGGACTGGATGTCCTCGGCGTCTTCGCGTCCCGGCTCCCGGAAGTGCACCTGGAGGTCGACGAGCCCCGGCGCCACGATCGCGTCGGACGCGTCGAGCACTCGGGCCCCGGCGGCGGTGACCTTCGGCCCGACGTCGGCGATGACGCCGTCTCGAATCAGGACATCGGCCTCACGTTCGCCAGTCTCGTCGACCACTCGCCCGCCCTGGATCAGTACGTCGCCCGCTGCGTTCGTCGCCATCAGACCAAGCCTCCGGAACCGATGAGATCGAAGAGCACGGCCATGCGCACAGCCACCCCGTTGGCCACCTGCTCGCGCACCAACGATCGCGGCCCGTCGACGACCTCGGTGGCAATCTCGCAGCCGCGAATCATCGGCCCCGGATGCATGACGAGCGCGTCCGGTTTCATCCGCTCCGCGCGGTCGGTGTTGAGCCCCCACCGGGTGTAGTACTCGCGCAGGCTCGGGAGCAGCGCCCGACCGATCCGTTCCTGCTGCACGCGCAAGACGTACACGACGTCGAGTTCGCTGATGACCGCGTCGAAATCGTGGGCGACGTCCACGGGCCAGCCGTCGAGGCGTTCGGGCATCAACGTCGGCGGCCCGATCAGGGTGATCTGCGCGCCGAGGCGATCCCAACATTCGATCCCGCTGCGAGCCACGCGCGAGTTGCGCACGTCGCCGACGATGCCGATCCGCGCACCGGTGAGGTCGCCGCGGTGACGACG
>JANLTQ010000619.1:0-1726 GCA_031363005.1 Acidimicrobiia bacterium
GCCGGCGGTCGGGAGCGTGAACGCATGGGTCGGGCCGATCGGCCGGCGTCCGAGGCGCGCCCGCTCGGCCGCGTTGGTGAGACGCGTGCGCCGTCGGCGCTCGTCCCGCTGGGTCGGAATCGATTCGGCGTGTGTGGGTACGTGTCGCGCCGGGTCGACGAGGTGCGGGTCGTGGACGGCGTCGCGTCGGTGACGGGTCGGGTCCTCGCTCGGCCGTGCGCCGAGGGGGCGACCCGACTCGCCGACGGCCGGCTCGTGACCGCGACCGACAACGCGCTCTGGATCAGCCGGCGCCCAGCCACGTGAGCCTTCACCTCCGTGTATGCTGTTTTGCATGCACAGCACGAGCGTTCGAATCGATGTGGCGACTCACGACGAGCTCAAGCGCCTGGCCGGCGAGCTGAACACCACCGTCGGCAACACGGTGTCCTTGGCGGTGCGAGCGCTGCGGCAGGATCGTGTCGGCACCGAGCTGCGCGCGCCGCTGCGGGACGACGAAGCGGCGTGGCTCGATGCCGATCTCGGGTGACGTCGTCGATCTCGAGCTCGGACCACCGACGGGGCGCGAAGCGGGATTTCGACACCCGGCGGTCCTGGTGACCGCCCAGCGCATCCTCGACGCGCAGCCGTCCGTCGTGCAGGTGGTGCCACTCACGTCGACGATTCGCCAGTTTCATTCGGAGATCGTCATCGAACCTGATGAGGTCAATGGTCTCGATCATGCCTCCGCCGCCCAGTGCCAGCACGTCCGGTCCGTGTCGCCGGGTCGGATCCGCTCGTTCCGCGGCAACGTCGGGGCGGCCGTCTTGGCTCAGGTCCGAGAGACGATTGCCGTCATCCTCGATCTGCCGTAAGCAGAACTTGTTGTCATCGGGTTCATTGGCCGGCGCTTCCCCGCGCTCGGATTGCCGTCCCGTCGGATTGCCTAGTCTCCCGGCATGACAGGGGCAGAGCGACGGGTTGACACGGCCACGGTGTTGTTCACGGATGTGGTCGGTTCCACGTCGCAACGGGCTCGGATCGGCGAGGAGGCGGCCGATCGGCTCCGCAACGCGCACGACACCTTCGTGAACTCCGCGATCGAGATCAACCGCGGAGTGGTCGTCAAGCACACCGGTGACGGAGTGATGGCCACGTTCTCCGCCGCGGTCGACGCGGTGGGCGCGGCGGTTGCGATCCAGCAAGCCGTCGATCTCCACAACCGCCGCGGGGACACCGAATCCATCGAGGTGCGCATCGGCATCAGCGTGGGCGACGTGACCTTCGAAGGTGAGGACTGCTTCGGTCTTCCCGTCGTCGAAGCGCAGCGGCTGGAGTCGGCTGCTCAGCCGGGTGGCATCCTGTGTGCCGACATCGTGCGTCACCTCGCCCGTGGACGCGGCGGCTTCGAGTTCACCGAGTACGGCGATCTCGAACTCAAAGGCATCCCGGGAACCGTGCCGACCGCCGCAGTCCATTGGGAGGCGCTCGCCGAACCGACCCGAGGTGCAGTGGACCAGGCGCCGTTGCCGCCGGCGCTGTCCTCTCCGTCGGCTTTCCCACTCGCCGGCCGCACCGAAATTTTCGATCGGCTCGTCGCAGAGTGGAAAGAGTCTGCCGCCGGTTCTCGCCGCGTCGTACTCCTGGCCGGTGAACCGGGTGTCGGCAAGACCCGCCTCGCGACCGAGCTCGCACTGACCGCACGGGACCAGCAGGCGTTGGTACTCGCAGGTCGGTGCGACGAGGA
>JANLTQ010000626.1:0-9772 GCA_031363005.1 Acidimicrobiia bacterium
CTCGGTGCCGCCAAGAAGGGGCGCCAAGCCGGTCTTGCGGTCAAGGGCATGGTCGGCGAGCTCTACCGTCGTGCGGCGATCTCCTTCCCGGACGAGGACGTGCTCGTCGCCGGACGCATTGCACACCCTGCGGCCTACGGACTGCTGCAAGGCCTCGCCGATGTCGTCCCGCGCCAGGACTACGCGCCGACCGGCGAAGAGCGCGCCTGGGGTCGGCGCCTGGCTCGCCGCTTCGGCTGCGACACCCGCTACGACGACCGCGCGTTCCGCGTCGCCCACAAGGGCAAGGGCAAAGCCGCTCCGGAGGCAGTGCTCGACGCGAGCAGCGTCAAGGGTGGCGGCAAGGCGGCGACGGCAGTGCTCGGCGAAGTCGACCCTATGCGCGGCGAAGCCGTCATCGCATTTGGTTGGGCAACCGCTGACGCGCTTGCCAACGGCCTCGGTCACTCCTGATCTGACCCGCTCTCGTTGCGCCGTCGCTATTTCGGCGTCGACGCGGCCGACTCCATCGGCCTGAGCGACGCCGGAGTGTGGTCTAGAGCACTTGGTCCAACAGCGCGTCGAGCGCGGCGACGGAATCGACGGGTTGACGACACGCGAAGTTCTCGCAGACGTAGGCGCGCGTCGTCGCGTCGAACGGCCGGTCGCTCAGCAACGGTGTGAGATCAACGCCGTCGCCACGAGGACTGCGCACACCGACGCCGTGGGCCGTGACCCGCTTCGCCCAGGCCGTGCTGAGGGCGCGGTCGGGCCCGACGATGGCGAGTTCCACTGCGGGGGTCAACGCCCGCTCGTACGCGCCGAGGAGCATGCCGAACGACGTGGGGTACTGCGTCATCGCCGGTCCGAGGAAACCGAGGAGCCGTTCCGCACGGGCGGACCACTCGGCGTCTCCGGTGACCGCAGCCAACCGCAGGAGCGCGTCGGCCGCCAGCGAGTTCTCCGACGGCGTGGCGTTGTCGAAGAAGTCCTGGGGTCGCACGATCAGAGGCTCGGCGTCGGTTCCGGTCGTGAAGAACCCGCCGCTCTCGTCGTCCGCGAAGAGGTCGACGAGTTCGCGTGCAAGCTCGATCGCATCGGCCAGCCAACGAACGTCGTCGTGCTCGGCCATCGTGACCAGCGCGCCGATGAGCGCGGCGTAGTCCTCCGCATAGCCCAGATGGCGCGCGCCTCCCTCTGATTGCCAGGACCGGAGCAGTCGCCCGTGCGGGCGCAACTCGCCGAGGAGGAACTCGAGGTTCGCGCGCGCCGCGTCCATCCAGTCCGTTCGCTCGAACGCGGCCGCGGCCTCGATGAGGGACCGGGTGAACATCGCGTTCCAGGCGGTGAGGACTTTGTCGTCCAGTCCGGGACGGACCCGGCGATTGCGCGCTTCGAAGAGAAGCGGCAGGCAGCGCCGGACCGCTTCCGGTCGCGGCTCGTGGCGATCGACCTGGTGCAGGATCGTCCCGGAGTATCCGGTGTGTGGGTCGGTGAAGTTCCCGCCGTCGGTCACACCGAAGTACCGCACAACCTCGGCGGCGTCGTCGCCACACAGTTCGGTGATCTCGTCGAGAGACCAGAGCGAGAACTTCCCCTCGATCCCTTCGGAGTCCGCGTCCTCGGCGGAGAAGAACCCGCCGTCGGGATGACCGAGATCGCGCCGGACATACTCGATCGTCTCCTCGACCACTTCTCGGTACCGCTCCGAGCCCGTGAGCAGGTGACCGCGCACGTACGCACCAAGGAGAAGCGCCTGGTCGTAGAGCATCTTCTCGAAGTGGGGAACCAGCCACACCGAATCGGTCGAGTACCGAGCGAAGCCGCCGCCGACGTGGTCGTAGATCCCACCCGCCGCCATTGCGTCCAGAGTCGTGACCGCCATCGGGAGCGCATCAGGCGCGTCGCCACGAACGTGGCAGCGGAACAGGAAATCGATGGTCATGGACGGCGGGAACTTCGGTGCTCGACCGAATCCACCATCGGCGGGATCAAACGCCTCTCGCACCGCTTCGTAGGCGCGATCCAGGACCGCGAACTGCAGGTCCGTCGGCCCCGCCGTCAACCGATCACGCAAGGTGTTGGATTCGATGGCGTGCTGGAGCTTCGCGGTCTGGTCCGCAACGTCGTCCCGCTGGTTGGTCCAGACGTCCGAGACCGCTTCCATGATGTGCACGAACCCGGGCATGCCCTGGCGGTCCGCCGGTGGGAAGTACGTGCCGCCATAGAACGGCCGACCATCCGGCGAGAGGAACACCGTCATCGGCCAACCGCCGTGACCACTCAACGCCTGCACCGCGTCCATGTACACCGCGTCCACATCGGGCCGTTCTTCGCGGTCGACCTTGACGTTGACGAACAGCCGGTTCATGACCGCGGCGATCTCGGGATCCTCGAAGGACTCGTGCGCCATCACGTGACACCAGTGACACGCCGAGTAGCCGACGGACAGCAGGATGGGTCGGTCCTCGGCCTCGGCCCGGGCGAACGCTTCGGGCCCCCAGGGGTACCAGTCGACCGGGTTCTCTGCGTGTTGGCGCAGGTACGGGCTGGTCTCCTCGGCGAGTCGGTTCACGGCGCGGAGGTTAGAGCGAGAGTTGGGCGAGAGCCGCTTCCACCGACTCGAATGCGCTGGCGGTGTAGGACTGCATCGCGTTCGTATCGGTGGTGGAGATGACATCGGCTCGTGACCACAACTCGTCTTCGACTGGACTGAGGCCGGCGCGGATCTCGGCCAACGCGTCCGGGTTCGCCTCCACTCGTTCCCGCGCGGCTGCGAACCGGGACCACGTGCGCTCGTCCGAGAGTGCCGACGGGATGCCTGCAGCCGGGAAGACCGGGACGTAGACCGAGACACAGGGACTCCCGAGCGCAACGTAGGCACGCGCGCCGTTGGCCGGGTTCGGATCGACGCAGCACACCATCGAGGCCGTCGTGGCCTGATACCCGCGGACGTGCATGCAGACCGTGACCCCGCGGTGATCGTCACCCGGGTCAGTGGGCAACGGGCTCGTCGACCCTGCGGGTCCCAGCGGTGCGCCCCATGGCCCGTGGCCGTGGTCGCGCAAGGTCGCGACGACGGAGTTCGCAGTTGTGCGCGGACCCTCCGCTACACACGCGCGGGTGGCGACGAGCCGGTGGTCCGCAATCGTGGTAGGCGTGCGCGGGTGGCGCCAGGATTGAAAGTTCGCGCCGGCTGGGACGTCGGGCGATGCCGCGGTCCAGTGCCGTTCGATGCTGATGCGGTTCGAGATCGCGGCGCCCGCACCCACCGGCTGCGCCACCCAGGTACGGTCGCAGGTCTCGACCATCCAGCCGCCGTGCGCATCGGCGATCAGGAACGACGAGTCGTAGGGCTCGACGGTGTCCCTCTCGCCGCTCCCACCCTGCCCGTAGGTCTCGATCAGTTCGCTCATCACTGCGAGCGCATGGTCGGCGCTCTCGGCTCGTTCGAGTCCGAGGCGGACCAGATCCATACCGAGCAAGGCCGGTGCACGGTCTCGTGGACGACCCGTCGTCCAGATCTTCTCATTGCCAATTGCGACGCCGTGCTCATTCAGCCCGTGTTCCACGCCCCAGAGCCACGTCGGTCGGGAACCGATGAACGCAGCCGATCCGGCATCAGGAATCTCGAGGTACTGCGTCCGGACCACACCGCCGGCCGGGCGCGGGGCGAACGCTTCGACCACCTGGGCTTCGGCCGGGGGACGATCGGAGTTCTTCGCGAAGATCAGCCCCGTCGGCCCGATCAAGCACAGTGAGTCGCACATTCGTCACCGGTCCGCGGTGCCGGATGCGGCCAGCGCGGCCAGCGCGGCGAGCTCGGCGGCGAACGCGTCGACGCGCAGCGGGGCGCCGGTCGCGTGTTCGACCAGCTCGTCCCACCGGACGCTCCATCCCGGTCCGAAGACTTCTCGACCCAGGAACCCGCCGACCTCCGGCCGTCCGATGACGCCCCCGAAGCGTTCGACGAGAGTGGCCTGGAGTTGTGACGCGACGAGTTCACCGAGCAGGTAGTTCTGGTAGTACACGGGCGCCAAGGCGACGTGCAGCTTCGCGGCCCAGTCCGGCGCGTGCCGACCGTCGGGACGGGTGATGAGCTGGAACCGCTCCACCAGGTCCCACCACCTCGTGTCGTGATCGGCGTCAGGATCGGCGTAGAGACCGCGCTCGAAGTGGGTCATGACGAGCACCCACCGGGCGAAGACCAAGAGCGCGGTCCGGCGCCGGCGCGCGAGCGCCGGCCGCGCCGCGTCCACCTGATCGTCGGGCACCCCGGCGATCTGCACGAGCCACTCGGCGTCGAGGGTCAGCCGGCCGAACAACATCGCGATGCCCTCGGTGGTGAGTGGATGCATGGTCCGCAGGAGGAGCGGCAGGTCCGGCCTGACACCAAGGTCGTACGCCGCGTGTCCGAACTCGTGCAGCATCGTCTCGGCCCAGTACGAACCGGCAATGTTGTTGCAGAGCACCCGGACGTCGCCCGCGTGGTCCACGTCGAGACAGAACGCGTGCTGGCTCTTTCCGGGCCGGGGGAGCAGATCTGCGCGTTCGAGGGCGGGATCGATGTCGATGTCGATGCCGGTATAAGTGCGGCGGGTCAGTCCGACGAGATCGGCATCGCCGAACCACGACTCGAGATCCAGGTCATCGGTACGCGGCGCGCTCTGGAAGAACGGATCGTCGTAGTGCCACGGACGAAGTTCGCTCGGTTCGCATCCGAACCTCAGCGCGCGCCCGACGTCGTCGTTGTGCTTCCACGCCGCGAACGGAGCCGCCGTCGCCTCGTCCACCGCGTCCAGGGTGGCCATGAGTCGTTCCTCATCCAACTCGGACGTCTCCAGCGCGAGGGCGAAGTAGTCGCGGGCTCCGAGTTCGCGCGCCGACCGATTCCGGAGGTGGGCGAGTTCGCGCACCGCGTCCGCCACCGTGGCGCCCACGGACTTCGACGCCAACCATGCTCGCTGCCGAGCCTCTGGATCGTCCGAGTGACGGAGCACTTCGGCAATCGTGTTGTCGTCCACGGTCGCGCCATCGAGTTCGGGCCGGAACCCGTTGAAGGTGGCGTCGAGGCTGGCTTCTAAGTGAACGATCTCGTCTCGCGTTGTCGCCGAGACCTGATGCGGGCGCATGCGATCGTGCAGGACACGCAGCTGGCGGGCGAGGCCCGGATCGGCGATGTCCGCCCAGCCCGAGGTCGCCGCGAACACGTCGGCGTCGGCGAGCGCATCACGGAGGGCCAGATCGGCGGCGACTCGTGCGGCTTCGTGAACGTCGGAGACCTCCGTGCTGGCAGCCCACCACGCCTCGTTGGCGGTGTGCTCCAACGGCGCGAGCCGAGCGTTGAACGTTTCGACGAGTTCGACGGGAGAGCTCATCTTCGGAGTGTAGAAGTGGCCGGTCGAGCCTCCACGGTCTGCACTCGAGCGGTACGCCGGCGGGCCGGTGTTGGTCAGCGAAACCAGATGCGCTGGTAGTCCCGACTCATCGGGTGCACCAGGAGAATGACGAGCAGCACCGCGAACGCGAACGAGATGATCTGGGGAAAGCCCAGGACGTCGGCGCCGAACAACGAAACCCAGATCGCCGCGTGCAGGATGGCGGCAACGAGCGCAACGCCGTAGCCCCACTTCATGTCGTTGGCGATCCCGAAGCCGCCGGCCGCGAGACCAATCGCGATCAGGAGCAGGACCGCGTTCCCGGGTGCGTCGAGGAACGAGAAGACAGCCTCGAAGTAGCAGAGCAGGGTCGCGTTCAGCAGGGTCTGCGGATGTGATCGGTTCAGAAACTGGCGTTGATTCACGGCGACATTCTGGTCGATGACTCCGCCTCGGGACCCGCGCGGAGGGGTCCGACTGACGTGGGAGTTCCGATCCGTTCGCGAAGTTGTCCGCACGCAGCGTCGATGTCGGTGCCCCGATTGCGCCGAACCGTCGCATTGAGACCGAGGTCCGTAAGGTGTTCGGCAAAGTCGCGGATCCGGATCATTGCGGGGGCACGACCCGAGAAGTCATCGGTCTGGTTGAGCGGAATCAGGTTCACGTGCGCGCCGAGCGGGCCGAGCGGCCGGAGAAGTTCCGCCAGCCGTTCGGCGTGCTCGGACTGGTCGTTCACGCCGTCGATGCAGGCGTACTCGAAGGTCACTCGCCGTCCGCGCGCCCGTGCGTACTCGTGGGCGGCGTCGATCAACTCGGTCAGTGGGTAGCGACGGTTGAGCGGGATCATGGTGTTGCGCAACCGGTCGTCCGCAGCGTGGAGCGAGACCGCGAGCGTGACGGGAATCGACTCGCGAGCCAAGCGCCGAATACCGGGGACCACACCCACGGTGGACACGGTGATCCGTCGGGCAGAGATCCCGAGGTCGGCATGGATGCGTTCGACGGCGGCCCAGGTGGCGTCGTAGTTGGCGAGCGGTTCGCCCATCCCCATGAAGACAACGTTGGTAACGGGTTCCTCGACGCCGTGGCCGGCGACCAGAATCTGTTCGACGATCTCCCCGGCGTCGAGTTGGCGCTCGAACCCGGCCTGCCCCGTCGCACAGAAGGTGCAACCCATGGCGCATCCGGCCTGGGAGGACACGCAGACCGTCGCGCGATTGGGCGACACCATGAGCACGGTCTCGATCTGGGCTGTGTCACCTGTTCCGAAGAGAAATTTGCGGGTCGTGCCGCGATCACCGTGGCGCTCGGCGATGGTCGTGAGCGCCAACGGGAACTCGCGCGCGATCTCGTCGCGCAACGCGGCCGGGAGATTGGTTGCGGTTTCGAGGGGACGCCGTTGGTGATACAGCGCGTCCCAAACCTGATCCGCGCGGTACCGGGGGTGGCCGTTCGCTTGGAGCCACGCCTCGTACTCCGCTTTGCTCGCGCCGTACCGGGTGCTCATGAACGAACCGCCGCTTTCCGAATCAAGGCCGTGTCCGTTCGTTTGGTGGTGAAGCCGAGCGCCTGGTAGAGCCCGACGGCGGCTGCGTTGTCGGCGGCGACGTAGAGGATTCCCGTCTCGCATCGGCACTCGTGCGCGAGATATCCCAGTCCGGCGATGACGAGAGCGCGGCCCAGACCGAGACCCTGCGCGTCCGGGTCCACGCCGATGACGAAGATCTCTCCCTGTCGGACCGGCTCGGTGTGCACCTTGGTCCAGCAGAACCCCACAAGATCGTCGTCACGCCACGCCAGGAGGAATCCCGCGGGGTCGAACCACGGCTCCGCCATCCGCCGCTCCAGCACGTCGGCGATCCACCCTCCCTGATCGGGGTGGTTCGCAAAGGCTCGGTTGTTCACTCGAAGCCACGCAGATTCATCGCGACCGGGCACGAACGGGCGAACGGTCACGCCCGCCGGCCACCGCGCGGTCTCGGTGATCGGCAGGACGATGTCGAGTTGAAACTGCTGCCGGTCGACGGTGAATCCGCCGGTGACGGTGAGCGCTTCGATCACCTTCGAATCAGAACCCGGGATCCAGGCGACGAACTCATGATCCTCGCCTCGGGCATGCACCACCGCGTCCACCGTCCCGGCGATTCGGGCGACGTCGACGTTCGGGAGTGCACCGACGGCGAGCTGATCGTGCGCCGGAGTGAACGAGTCAGAGGCGAAGGCAACGGTTGCCGCGCCGCCGTCGGGGTCGATCGCCAGCACCGGGTGTCGGGCCGGATCGGCAATCGCCGCCCAGACGGCTTCCGGGAAGGCCTCGTGTCCACTGGCGGCCTGGACCGCATGATCGATGACGCGCAGACGGGTCTCGTCGGCGCGCGCCGGCAGAACCGCTTCAACGGGGAGGGACATCACGTCAGACGCTACCTTCCCCGCATGGCCCGACCCCGAGGTGCGAAACAACGCGGCCCCGTGGTTCTCGAGCGGCTGGCGCGCGAATATCCCGGCACTGCTGCGGAACTCTGCGCCCTGCGCCACGACACGCCGTTCCAACTCCTGGCCGCGACCATCCTCTCGGCCCAGTGCACCGACGAGATGGTGAACGCGGTCACCCCCAAGCTGTTCGAACGGTTTCCAGGTTCGGACGAACTCGCCGATGCGGATCCAGCCGAGGTGGAGGTGTTGGTCCACGCGACGGGATTCTTTCGCCAGAAGACCAAGAGCCTCATCGGGATGGCCACCGCGGTGCGCGACCAGTTCGACGGCGACGTACCCACCGAGCTCGACGACCTCGTGCGGCTGCCCGGGGTGGGACGCAAGACCGGCAACGTGCTGCGGTCCGTGGCTTTCGACCTTCCCGGACTCCCCGTAGACACTCACGTCGGGCGGCTCGCAATGCGCCTGAAGCTCACCAGCGAGACCGACCCGGTCAAGGTGGAGCTCGATCTCAACGGGTTGATTGCACCCGAGGCGCGTGGTGGTTTTTCTCTCCGGCTGATCCTGCACGGCCGCCGGGTGTGCGGCGCGCGGCGACCGCGTTGCGAGGACTGCGTCCTGGCCGACATCTGTCCCTCGGCCGGCCGGTTGTGAACCGGCCGCCAGTGAACAGGCCCGATGTCCACGCAGCCTTCGAGATTCGCGAGGTCGACGATGCCGACCTCGACGCCTACTACGACATCCGTTCACAGGCGTTCGGTCGTCCGGAAGCCGAGCGCACGCGATGGCGCGACCGAGTCCAACGGGATGAGGACGCGATGCGCCTCGGCGCATACGTGGGCGGCGAACTCGTCGGCGGATTGCGAGTGTTGCCCGGAGGCCAGTGGCTGAACGGGCGCTCGGTGCCGATGGCAGGACTCGCCGCGGTCGTCGTCCGGCCGGAGGTGCGCGGTCAGGGCGTGGCTCGGGGGCTGCTGTTCTCGGCGTTGGACTGGATGCGTGAACAAGGCATCGCGGTGAGCACCTTGCACCCTGCGTCGACGCGCGTGTACCGCAGCGGCGGGTGGGAGATCGCAGGCACTCAGGAGACGGTGCGCGTGAACGGGCGCAGCGTGGCGGCACTGCGTACCGCTGCTGACGCTGCGCAGCCGACCGTGGTCCGGCTCGGGCGCGAAGACTGGCTTGCGGCCCGTGCGTGTTACGCACGAGCGGCGGCGGTTCAGCACGGCATGGTCGATCGCTCGGAATCGTTCTGGTCGTTGCGCGAGCCGACGGACGACGGGTCCAGTTGGTTCACCTACGGCGTCCGAGGTGAGCACGGCGTCGAGGGCTACGCGCGGTACCAACAAGTGCCGGGGAGCGGTTGGGGCTACCGGCTCGTCGTCGACGATTTCGTTGCCGAGTCCAGTGCTGTCGCGGTCGCGCTGTGGCGGTTCCTCGGCGCGCACGCGATGCAGGTGGAGCACATCGAAGTTCCTCACGCCTGCACCGACCCGCTGCTCCTGTTCCTCGACGAGCAGGACCTCTCGGTCCGCTTCACGAACCGCTGGATGTTCCGGATCGTCGATGTCGCCGGTGCGATCGGCGGGCGCGGCTATCCCGGCGTCGGCAACGGCTCGGTCTCCGTGCAGATCCATGACCCCTGGCCCGGCGGTTGCACCGGGACGTGGGCCATTGGGGTCGAGGACGGCACGGGCCACGCGGCACCGGTTTCGACGGCCGACGCGGGCGCCGACACCGTCGTCACGGACATCGGCGCACTGAGCGCGCTGATGATCGGCCGGTTTTCGACCCACACTCTTCTGGCCACGGGTCGGATGCAGGGGAGTCACGCCGCAGTTGAGGCGCTCGGTCGCCTCGTGAGTTCACCCCCGCCGGTTCTCGACGACGATTTCTGACCCAATCCACCGTTTTGGCGTCCGGGGGTGGGCCAGGAGGGCACTGAAGGACGGCCAAACAGGGGGGGACGGTGCGGCGCGGGG
>JANLTQ010000631.1:0-5434 GCA_031363005.1 Acidimicrobiia bacterium
AGCCGTGATGTCCGACGCTGGTCGCGACCCGCACCAATCGCGGCGATAGTCTCCCCCGGGCTCGCCGATCGGCGGGACGGCCTGGGGGGTCGCATGTTCTGGAATCGCCGTTCGCCATGGCGCGTCGCCACGCTTTTAGCAGTCGGTACGGCACTGGCCGCGCCGATCGCCGTCGTGGATTCGAACCCGGCCCTCGCGTTGAGCACGGGACCCTGCCCCACGACGGCGTGCGTGTCCATCGGGGGCGCCACCGTCGTAGAAGGGAACACGGGCTTGCGCACGTTGACCTTCCCAGTGACGTTGTCTCAGCCCGCGACGGCGACGGTGTCGATGAAGTATCGGTTGCAAAATGTCAGCGCGACCGGCGGCGCCACCGCGGGTGCTGGCGTTGACTACCTCGACAAGTCCGCGGCACTCCAAACGCTGACGTTTGTCCCGGGAGGGACCGGCCTGACCCCGGTGACGAAGCTGATCAGCGTCAAGACCGTCGGTGACACCACCGTCGAAGCAGCCGAGACAATGCGGGTGACCCTCTCCGCCTTGACCGGCCCTGCCCGCTTGCGCAAGGGACTCGCGCTCGGCACCATCGTCGACGACGACGCAGGGACCGGCATCCGCGCCGGCATCGGTGATGCCTTCGTCGCCGAGGGCGATGTCGGCAAGACGCGCAACCTCGCGGTGCCGATCACGCTGTCCAGTGGGTCGACGAGTGGCGTCGCGTTGACGTACACGGTGACTCCGGGAACCGCGACCTTCAGCAGCACCGCGGCGGGCGGAGGTGACTTCGGTGGCAAGTTGACCGGCGTCGTGAACTTCGCCGTCAGCGGGACGGGGCTCACCGCGGTGCAGCGAGTCCTCAACCTGCCGGTCTGGGCGGATACTGGCGTCGAGGCCGACGAGAGTCTGTCCATCACAATCTCGGCGAGTTCGTTGCCCGCAGGGGTCACGATCGGGCGCGCGACCGGTACCGGCACGATCGTCGATGACGACACCGTTTCGACCACCGTTGCCGTCCCGAACTCGATGGCTGTCCTCGGGGACTCGATCAGCCGCGCGTACAACGCCTGCCCGGCGTTCGGTGAATGTCCCACCTCGGTGTGGTCGACCGGCACGGACATCGGAGTCGACAGTCACTACACACGGTTGGCCGCGCTGAACCCGTCGATCGTTGGGAACGCGCACAACGATGCAGTGAGCGGAACCACGATGAGCAATCTCAACGGCCAGGCCGCGATCGCCGTTGGGCAGAACGTTGACTACGTGACCATCGAGATGGGTGGGAACGACGGCTGCAAGAACACCGAAGCCCAGATGACACCCGCCGCCACGTATCAAGCTCAGTTTCAACAGGCCATGACCACCTTGACGACGGGACTGCCGAACGCGCACATCCTGGTAGCCAGCGTTCCGGACATCGTGCAATTGTGGGTGGTGGCAAAGGATGTTCCGGCGGCCCGGTCGATCTGGTCGCTGGCCGGCATCTGCCAAACCGTCACTGCAAATCCATTGTCAGTGGCCCAAGCCGATGTCGACCGCCGCGCACGAGTGCGCCAACGTGTCATCGACTACAACACTGCCCTCGCGACCGTGTGCGCGCAGTTCGCGAACTGCAAGTTCGACCAGAACCTGGTGTTCAACTCCGGGTTCGCGTTGAGCGATGTGTCATCGATCGACTATTTCCACCCGAGCTACGCCGGCCAGACCGGACTGGCGCTCCTCAGCTACGGCGCGGGCTGGGACTGGTAACCGGGCTCGGTGTTGGGCTCGCCGCACGCAGGCGACGGGCTCAGCGTTCGAGTCGGGCGGTGATCACCGGGAGGTCCGCGTAGGTGTGGATGCCGGGGGCCGCCGCGCACACCGCGGGGATCGCATTGACCACGGGCACGCCGGTGATCGTCATGCCGATGGCGTGGAAGTCCGCCGTCGTCATCGCGCCGAGGTCGGCCTGCGCCGGCCAGATGTCCATCTTCATTCGGATCTTCGGGTCGCCGTCGACCTCCACCACGTATCCGTGCTCGACACTCCACGCCGGTTCGATGTGGGAACTCATGACCCACCGCTGATGCAGTTCGACGATGGTCCGGCCATCCACGATTCCTTCCCACCGGGCATCGATGCCGGCGACGTGACCGGCGGCGATCGGCCGCCCCGGCGGGTCCAGGTCCCGCGTGGCGAGCGCGAACTCCACCGTGCATCGGCGCTCGTCCACCTCTAGGCCGAGCAGGTTTGCCAGCACGTCGACGCCGTCGGCGAAGACGGCGATGGCATCTCGGACTGCGTCGGCGTGGCCCGGACTCTCGGCCGGACGCCCCCACCCGAGGTCGTCCATGTTGGCGTCGGCCGCGAACATCGCAACGTCCACGGACTCGGTCACCTTCACGTGCTTCACGTGTGCGCTCGCCCCGGCCGCGACGGCGGCGAGGAGCTGCGCGTACCCGGGGTTCATCCCACTGCCGAAGATGGTGGCGTTGCCGGCGCGGGCCGCGGCATCGATCTCGTTGCGCGCCGCGTCGCCCAGGCTTCGACCATTGAGGAACGCGGACGACGTCACGATGTTCACGCCGGCGCGCAGAAGCCGTGTGAGCTCCTCGACGTTCGGGAAGAGTGCCGAGTACACCACGCAGTCCGGCTGGAGGGCGAGAAGGTGCTGAATGTCGTCGGTAGCCGTGATCCCAACGGGCTCATCCAAGCCGACGAGCTCCGCGACGTCACGGCCGACCTTCTCCGCCGAGTACGCGAAGACTCCCACCAGTTCCAGGTCATCGCGCGCGAGCACTGCGCGAACGGTCTGGCGCGCCACGTTGCCGGTCGTCCACTGAATGACTCGCAGTGGTCGGCGCCCGCTTCGGGCTTCGTTCTCGGTCACTCATCCCCCATCGCAAGTCGCGGCCCGGTGTGAGTCTGCCCGCCAATGCGGGCGCGTGCTCTCAAAGGCTCGTGGGGGGTTACCCAGTGGTGACGGACCGGGCAGAGTGCGACCGTCGCTCGTTCAGAGAGGTCGCGAGGAAGCTGCCCAGTGCGATCACCGCGACGAGTTCGGCCAGCTTGGAGATGACGGCCTCCGTCGTCCATCCGTTTTCGGTGAACCCGAGCAAGCCGGAGGTGCGCGACAACGTGTACGCGCCGATCGCGCTGGCAGCGAACCCGAATCCGAGTGCCGCCGCAGGGACGGCCAATCGATCGAAGTGAAGTGACACCACGATGAGCTCCGCGATGATGATTCCGGCGATCGCGTTCAGTGCGAACGAACGACTGATGTCCAGGCCGGCGATTCGATCGATGCTGATACCGCGATAGCCGCCCCAGAAGTACAGGTAGAAATGCATGTACGCACTGACGGCCACGCCGGCTGCGCCGATGCTGAGGTAGGCGCCTCGAGTTCTCATTTCACGACCACCGTTCCGGTCATGTTGGCGTGGATCTTGCAGAAAAACGCGAAGGTCCCGGTCCTCCCGAGCGTGATGGTGGCGCGCGTGCCGGGTTCCAGGATCGGAGACGAAAAGCTGTCGTTGCGGGCCGAGAACGTGTGCGCGGCACCGTCGGCGTTCGTCACCTGGAGCTTCGTACCCGTCGCCACGGTGAGTTTCGCCGGGCGGAACGCAAAGTTCTTGATCGTCACGCTCGGGACGCCGGTCGCTGCCGCAGCCGTCGTGATCGTTGAAGCACCTTTCACGGCGCGAGTTCCCATCGCCGCGATCAGGGCCAGTATCGGCACGAGTAGCACCAGCACTGCCGTCGGTATTCGTTGATTGGTCATTCGATGCTCCCAGGCCCAGATCGCGGTCCAACTCGTGTCGGCCGCTCCGATGTCATCGACACTGGTTCGGAACCGACAGGGTGCACGGATGGGTTCAGCGGCGCTCGAATCGAAGATGAACGACGTTCGGTGTGGCGATGTGCTCGGTACACCGATACTCGGGTGGCGGTGCCGATTCGGGAAAGATCCGCTCGCCCCGACCGATGAGCATGGGCACCATGACCACGTGGAGTGTGTCGACGAGTCCGGCCGCCAGATATTGACGAACCGTTTCCGCTCCGCCCATGAGCCGGACGCCTTTTCCATCGGCGGCGGCGAAGGCACGCGTCAGTGCGTCGTCGATTCCGTCGGTGGCGAAATGGAACGTCGTACCACCCTCCATCGGGATCGACTCGCGCTCGTGGTGGGTGAGGACGAACGTGGGTGCGTGGTAGGGCGGATCGTCGCCCCACCAGCCGGTCCAGCCGTCGTCGGTCCACGGGCCGCGTGATGGAGCAAACATGTTGCGACCGAGGATGACGGCTCCGACGTTGTCGAAACTGTGCGCAACGTACGGATCGTCCGGGTTGTCGGCGTCCACCGCTCCCCCGTCGAGCCCCAACATCTTGCGCCCGCTGGGCGTCTCGAACATCCAGTCGGTGAAACCCTCGGTGGCATCGCCGAAGGGTTGCTCGAGTCGCTGATTGAGGCCGGCGGCGAAGCCGTCGATCGACATCATCAGGCAACGGACGACGAGCTGCGGTGCGTTCGTGGGCATGCGCGATATATATCAGCCGCTGCAGCCCAGTTCACGTGAGGTGTGGGACTGACGGTGGCGCAACATCCCCGTGCCGACCACTCTCCGTGATCGAACCGGACATATTCGTCCTTCCTCGTGTGGGCAATACGACCTACGCTCGGAGGGTACCCGGACGACTGCGGAGTGTGTGTCGACGTGCGGAGAATCAGCAACAAGGCGTGGCGCTGTGACGCGTGCGGAGAAGAGTTGTTGGTCCGGCGCGGTCGGACACCGGTCGGTATGCGCGTGAGCGAACCCGACAATTTCCAGACCCGGGTGGTGACCGTGAACGGCGCGGTCGTGCACCAGTGTCGACACGATGCTCGGCTCATCGCCGGGCAGTTGGCGTTCGCACTGGCCTGACCGCGGGTCGTTGCCGGGTTGCGCTGGTGCGGGCGGGCATAATCCCGAGTCACGTCAGGCGTCTGGCCCCTGGGTCGACGCGCATCTCCCCCGGAGCCATCCATGACCCGCCCTGATCCGTCGACGCGTGCCGAGGTCAAGGCCCGGTACGAGGCCGAGCGTGCGAAGCGCGTGCGGGAAGAGGGACTCGGGCAGTACCACTCCCTCAGCGAGTACCACCTCGATCAGGACCCCTGGGCCGACCCCGACTTCACTCGTGAACCGATCACCGAGGACGTCGACGTCGTCGTCCTCGGCGGCGGGTGGGCCGGAATGCTTGCGGCGATCAACCTCACCAAGCGCGGGATCGACAACTTCCGGATCGTCGAGAAGGCGGCCGACTTCGGGGGCACCTGGTATTGGAACCGCTATCCCGGTTGCATGTGCGACGTCGACGCGACGATCTATCTCCCGCTCCTCGAAGAGACCGGTTACATGCCGACGGAGAAGTACGCGGGCGCGTCGGAGATCTTCGGGTACGCGCAACTCCTTGGCCG
>JANLTQ010000633.1:0-4993 GCA_031363005.1 Acidimicrobiia bacterium
ACGTCGACCGACGCCAGTAGAGGAGCCGCAATCATGTCGAACCGAATCCACCGGCGGAACGCCGACCACCGTCGCACGGGCCGTCTCGCGAAAATGACCGTTGCCGCCGCATTGATCGCCGCGCCGACGATGAGCGCACTGCCGAACGCGCACGCAGTCGGGCGAACTTCCGCGCTGCGCCCCGCGGCCGGCGGCCGGGTCGATACCGGGGTCCCGGTCTTCAGTCACCCCACGCAGATCACGAACCCGCTGTTCCCAATCACGACCACCAAGCACATGATCGCCTTGGGCGAGGAAGGCGCCACGAAACTGCGGCAAGAGACCACGTTGCTGGATCGCACGCGGACGATCCGTTGGAATGGTCAGGACGTCGAGGTCATCGTGTCGCAGTTCGTGGCGTACGGCGACGAGCGCATCATCGAGGTGGCCATCGACTACTTCGCCCAGGCCGACGACGGTTCGGTCTGGTATTTCGGCGAGGACGTCACCAACTACGAGGACGGCACGATCAAGGACCACAAGGGGACCTGGCTCGCAGGCAAAGACGGTCCTCCGGGAATGATCATGCCGGCCCACCCGAAGGTTGGAGACGTCTACCGGCCGGAGAACATCCCCGGCGTCGTCTTCGAGGAGACGACGGTCAAGGCGGTCGGTGTGACCGTGCCCGGGCCGTCCGGTGCCGTCTCGGGCGCCATCCGCGTCGAGGAACACCCGATGGACGGGGATGTGGAGACCAAGGTCTACGCCCCCGGGTACGGCGAGTTCGAGGCAACGGTTCCGGCCGTTTCGGAGCACGTCGTCAGTGCGATCGCCGTGCCGACCGACACCAAAGGCGCACGCGAACCCGACGCGCTCGACACCCTGTCGGATGCCGCTCGCGATGCTCTCGACGGCGCGACGTCCGACCGATGGTCGAAGCTGCGTGCGCGGGCGACCGCCGTCGGTGGGGCGTGGGACGGTCTGCGGAGCGGGGGAGTTCCGGCCACGCTCGCGGAACAGATGCAGCGGTCCGTCAAGAATCTGATGGATGCAGCGGCTGCTCGGAATCGGGCGGCGTACGCGCAAGCGGCGCTCAACGTGGAGTTCGCCGCAACGGACATCGAGTTGCAGTACACGGACCGGTCCGAGGTCGACCATGATCGGCTCGGTTCGTGGAAGCGTCAGAGCCAACTCGACCAGGCGGCCGGTGACGCGGCCGGCGTGGCGAGCGATCGCATCATCGTCGCTGCGATCAAAGCTCGCCCGTAGCACCGACGTCACCAGCGCAACGGGAGGCGGTACACGGTTCGCCGCGTACCGCCTCCTCCGCGCGCGAACTCGTCGCGGTCAAGCGCGTGGGACCACCCACAACCGGATCGCGGAGTGCATCCGCTTCATCGAGCAAGCGCGTCCCGCTTGGGGAACCGCGTACTTAACCGTGCTCCAACACGCGATTCCTCATACTGCTCTCTGGTGTCACTCCGACACTGAAATCGAGACGAGAGGAACCCATGCGGAAACGTACGAAATCCATCATCGGTGTGATCGCGGCGGGCGCAGCTGCCGCCGGAGTCGCAACGACCGCGGTCGCGGCGAGCCGCACACAGGCGGATCCACCCGCCGAGCAACGCGTCGAACGCCAGTACACCGCCGCGCATGCCACGGACGCGCACGTGAGTCAGTCCGACGCTGAACGGCGTGCGACGGCGGTCCGCCCCGGCCGCCTCGTGGAGTCGCACCTCGAGACCGAGGGTAACGGGCTGCGGTGGGAGGTCAAGACCGATGACGGCACGCAGGTGTGGGAAGTCCAGTTGGACCCCGCCACGGGACGCGTCGTCAGCAACCAACCCGACGAGTAGGAGATAGCGCCAGGCCCTGCGTCCCGCTCGTCAGCGTTGCGACTTCATCCGCAGGGCCCTCTTGGCGATGATGTTCTTTTGAATCTCGGTGGCGCCGGCACCGATCGACGTGTATCGCTGCCAGGAGTAGTTGCGCGCCCATTGGCCACCGTCGATCGCACCGGGTTCACCTTTGGCGATCAGTCCGGCCGGGCCGAGGAGGTCGATCGCGAGTTCGGCGAGGAGCTGCGCGATTCGGGACCACTGCAGCTTCGCGAGTGGAACCTCGGGCCAGTTCGGTTCGCCGTTGATGATCTTGGTCAGGGCGCGATAGTTGAGCAGCCGGGTCAACTCGATCTGCGCGAACGCGCGACCGATCCGGTCGCGCAATGCGGGGTCTCTGAGTGCATCGGGGTTCGTCGATCGCGCGGTGGCGATCATCGCCCGCAGATCGGCAGCCATCGTGATCGACAGTCCGGCCGTCCCCACCCGCTCGTGGCCGAGGGTGCTCATCGCCACCTGCCAGCCTTCGCCTTCACCACCGAGCCGGCAGTCGGCCGGGACGACGGCGTCGGTGAAGAACACGTCGTTCAGCATCGTGTCGCCGGTGATGTCGCGAATCGGACGACACTCGATGCCGGGCGAGTGGAGGTCGATGATGAACGCGGTGATGCCCTCGTGTTTCGCGCCGCGGGCGAACGCAGTGGGATCGGTGCGGAGCAGGAAGAGGCCCCACCGTGCGAGATGTGCGGAGGACGTCCACGTCTTCTGGCCGTTCACCACGTAGTGGTCGCCACTGTTGGAACTGTGGCTGGAAATGGCGACCGTGCGCATGTTGGCGAGGTCCGAACCGGCGTCGGGTTCGCTGAAGCCCTGGCACCAGTGCTCGTCGGCCGAGAGAATGCTCGGGAGCCAACGTTCCTGCTGTTCGGTCGTGCCCCACCGGAGGATCATCGGGCCGATCTGCCAGATGCCGTTCGCGTTGTAGACCCCCGGTGCCTTCACCCGCGCCATCTCTTCGGCGTAGATGGCGTTCTGCACCGGCGTGGCCTCGCGACCGTTGCGATCCTTCGGCCAGTTGATCGCGGCCCAGCGGCCGTTGTTCAGGCGACGCTGCCAATCCTTGCGGCGCGCTTGGGTCCGGTCGAAACCACTCGCCTGGTTGTCGTCGGTGCCGGTGTCGGTCCAGTCCGCCAGGAACTGTGGCAACTCCGTGTCGAGCCACGCGCGCAACTCGTCGCGAAAGGCGAGGTCATCGGCCGTGAACGCAAAGTCCATAACATGTGCGATCCTACGCAGGAGGATCAATGGATTTTCAGTTCTCCGACGAGCAGGACGCGCTCCGTGTGGCGGTGCGCTCGTTCATGACCGATTGGGTCCAGGCTCACGATGCGCGCGACGGCTTGGCCGAATCGGACTGGGACACGATCGTCGGGCTGGGTTGGTCTGCGCTGCTGATCCCGGAGGACCTCGGCGGGCTCGGCCTCGACGTGGTCGACGCAGTGGTGGTGCTCGAAGAGATGGGTCGGGTCGCGTTTCCTGGCCGCTACTTGGCCTCGGCCGTTATCGCAACGATCGCGGCACGCCGGCTCGGATGCATCGATCTCTTGCGCGGCTTGGCCGACGGCGAACACGCCACGGTCGCTTTCGAAGAGGCAGGGACTGGTGATCCGGTCGACCGCGTGCGTACCTCGGCGAGACGCACTGGTGCCGAGTGGATTCTGTCGGGCGTGAAGCCGGTCGTCCTGGATGCGGAAGGTGCGGACTGGGTCGTGGTTGCCGCCCGTACGCCCGACGGTCTCGCCACCTTCAAAGTCGACGTTCCCGATGCTGAACCGGTGGCGACGATGGACGCAACCCGTGCGGTGGCCCGGCTCGAGTTGCACGACACCGTCGGCAAACCCGTCGGTCCGCTCGGTGACCACACTGCGATCTGGCGAGCGATCGCCGACGACACTGCCATCGCGTTGAGTGCCGAACTCGTCGGCGTCTGCGACGCGTCGCTCGCGATGGCCATGGACTACGCGGAGCACCGTGTGCAGTTCGACAAGCCGTTGGCTGCGCATCAGGTGATCCAGCACAAGTTGGTGGACATGCTCCACGCCACCGAGCTCGGGCGCGTTGGAGTCCACTACGCGGCGTGGGCCAGCGATGTCGACGATGCGGACGCTGGTCGAGCGGCGGCCATTGCGAAGTCGCAGATGGGTGAGGCGGCCGTGATGGTGACCGCCGAGAACATTCAAGTGCACGGTGCGGTGGGCTTCACGTGGGACTCACGCGCCGGGGTCTTGTACCAACGGGCCAAGCAGAACGACGTGCTCGGCGGAGGCCAGAGCTGGCATCGTGCCCGGGTCGCCGATCACGTCCTGGACCCGCGGTGACCAAAACTGGGTCGAAGCTCATGAGCGTGGCCGATGCGGTGCGCGAACACGTGCACGCCGGTGATTCGCTGCACCTCGTTGTCGGGCACAGCCGGTGGAGTGCCGCGGCACGGGAAGTGGTGCGCCAATGGTGGGATCGGGATCCGCAGTTCGAACTCGTGATGCTGAGTTTGTCCACCCTCGGTGCGCTGTTCTTCCGGGGTGGCTTGGCGCGGCGCGTCGTGACCGGCTATTCGGGCGACACGTTCCCGAACTTCACCCCGAACCCCTGGTTTCAACGGGCCTACACCTCGGGCGCGGTCGAGGTGGAGCACTGGTCGTTCCTCGCGTTCGCGCAGCGACTCGAAGCCGGTGCGCGTGGTCTTCCGGCGATCGCCACGCGATCTATCGCGGGCTCGTCGATGGCCGCGAACGACGGGTACACCACGGTCGACTCGGAGTTCGGCGAGGTGGGACTGCTTGCGCCGCTCCAGGCCGACGTTGCGATCCTGCACGCGCCGATTGCTGACCGCGCCGGCAACGTGGCGGTTGCCGCGCCGTTGCTCGAAGGGGTGTGGGGTGCGCTGGGCGCGCGCCGTGGCGCGATCGTGACGGTCGACCGGATCGTCGACGATCTCCGAGACTTCTCCACCCACGTGCGGATCCCGGCGCATCAGGTGCTCGCAGTCTGCGAGGTGCCGATGGGTGCCCATCCCGGCGGCCTGTTCGCTCGGGATCTTCCGGTCGACGGGTACGGCGAGGACTACGACTTCTGGATCGAGGCGCGCTCCGCAACTCGGAGCGATCACTACGACG
>JANLTQ010000635.1:0-9248 GCA_031363005.1 Acidimicrobiia bacterium
GCCCGCGGCGATGATCCGTTCGAGGGCGGCGAGGGATGTCGTCGGCGAGCGCCGTGCGCAGGAAGCCCTGGCGGCCTCCACATTTCCCGCTCATCCGCACCTCACACTCCCCCGCGACACTCGAGTCATGACTCGGAGTCGCGCCCCCATCGCCCTCGTGCTGATCACCCTCGCAAGCCTGGCTGGGACCGGATGTGGGCCATCCTCGACTCCTGCCTCGCAAGGGTCGGGGTCGAGCCCCACTCTGCGACGGCCACCCGCGACGACCAGCCCGTCGAGCAGCCCCTCGAGCACCCCTTCGAGCGACGCGGACCACTCGACCCACCTGGAACGTGGTGCTCACGACATGACCCAGCCATCCCTCGACACCCGGCGCGCCGCCGCGACCGCCGCCGAACGCGCCGCAGCCGACGACCTGTTCGCTCGCACCCAGGCGTCGCTCGCGCGGTTCGCGACAGAACCTGACGCAGTCGCGGCGGGATTCGCACCGGCGCCCAACGCAACCGGCCGAGTCATCCACTACCGCAACCTGGGCCATCGTCGCGACGGGCACGAGCTCGATCCCCACCGTCCCGAAGGACTCGTGTACGCCCGCAACCGATCCGGCGCGTTGGTGCTCCTGGGCGCGGTCCTCACCGTGGCGCCCGGCGAGACGGCGCCCGCGCCGGCGGGCGACATCTTCCGGTGGCACACCCACGACCCCCGGTGCGACACGTTCCTCGTCCCGGCCGGCGGATGCTCGGAGACGTTCCGCATGCTCCACATCTGGACGACCACGGCGGTTGAGGTCCTCGACCCCTGGACCCAGCCCTTCCGAGCTGCGATCGGTCACACCTCAGCCCCCTTGAGCCGCAGTGACTGGCTTCCGACTTCCGGAGCGCGCACCGAGATACGGGCGAGAGTTGACATTCCGATATAGGCATGTATTATGCCGACGTGGCCCGCACCTGTACGACCGCAGATGTGTTCAACGCCATTGGCGACGAACACCGACGAAGAATCCTCGACACGCTCGGCACGCGAGCGATGGCCGTGGGGGAGATCGTGGCCGCGTTGGGAATCACCCAACCACAGGCCTCGAAGCATCTCAAGGTGCTCCGCGATGTCGACCTCGTCCGGTGTGACCGGGCGGGTCGCCACCGCCACTACCGCGTCAATGGGCCGGCGCTGCGACCCATCCACGAGTGGGTCCGCACCTTCGAAGCCCAGTGGAACGAACGCTACGACCGCCTCGACGACCTGCTCGTTGAACTCCAACAGGAGGAAAACCGATGACCACCACCCGCCACAGCAGCGCGACCGTCACCACTCCGTCCGAGCGCGAGATCGTCATCACGCGATCGTTCGACGCTCCCCTCGATCTCGTCTGGCAGGCCATGACCACTCCCCGCCTGGTCCTGCGGTGGTGGGGTCCGCAGTGGTGCCCGCTCGTGTCCTGCGAGATCGACCTGCGCGTCGGAGGCTCATGGCGCTACGTGTCACTGGCCGACGACGGAAGCGAACTCGGCTGGCACGGCACCTACCGCGAGATCGAGCCGCGCGAACGCATCGTGTCGACCGAGGTGTTCGAGGGCTTCCCGGATGCGGAGTCGGTCAACACGATGACCCTCACCCATGCTGAGGGGGTCACGACCGCGCAGACCGTCGTCCTCCACCGCAGCCGCGAGAACCGCGACGGTCATCTGCAATCCGGAATGGAAAGCGGGATGCAAGAAACCTTCAATCGGCTCGACGATCTGCTCGACATCGCCGAGACCACCGCGGAACGGTTCCGGCGCGTCGCCGGGAGATTCACCGACCGGGCCAATGAGGTCGCACCCGGGGCGTGGGACAACCCGGCTCCCTGCGACGGGTGGGTCGCACGCGACATCGTGGGCCACATGGTGGAGTGGATGCCGGGATTCATGAGTTCGGTCGGGGTCGAACTCCCGCCAGGACCCACCGTCGCCGACGACCCGGCCGCAGCCTGGACCCACCTCGCCGAGTCACTGCAAGCCCTCCTCGACGATCCGACGACCGCGCAACGCGAGATCACCCACGAGCATCTCGGAACCGTGACGGTCGAGCACGCGATCGGCATGATCATGTTCGGCGACATCGTCATCCACACCTGGGACCTGGCGCGGGCCACGGGCCTGGACGAGAGCTTGGACTCCGCGATCGCGAGCGAGATGCTCATCGGAATGCAGCCCATCGAGGAGATGCTGCGTTCCAGTGGCCAATACGGACCGCGAGTGACCGTGCCCGACGACGCCGACGACCAGACCAAGCTCATCGCCTTCACCGGCCGACACCCCTGAATCTGGCTTTCCGACCGTTCGGGTACAATCCCCCGCTCGCGACCAAGGCAGGGGCATGAAACCAGGGGCACGAACAACGATCCTGATCGGCGCCGCATTGACAGTCACGGCTGCGTGCGGGTCGAGCGGTACCACGGCAACGAAATCGACGACGTCGACCACCGTCGGCGCGGCGAAGCCAAGTTTCGGCTCGTCCGTCTGTGACGCGTACCTCCGCGCCACCAACACCGAGCAGCAACCCAGCAAACAGGCAACCGGAATGCTCACGGAACTCGCCAAACTCCGATCTGACGCATCGCACCGCGCCGCGCAGCGACAACTCATTGCGGCCTTTCGTGCGGTCGAGAGCGTCTGGACATCGACGTTGCCGACCACGCCCGAGGCGTTCATGACGGCCTCCCGGGCTGCGTCCGCCACGTTCAGTGCCGCGGCGACTGCCGCGAAGCTTGACCCCTGCCCCCGACCCGACTCGACCGCCACGACGACAACGACGTCGGGCCCGACGAAGCCGAAATGGGCCTTCAACACCGTCGAACGACCGACGAGCGGTGACGGCATCTGGGTCTACTTCGACGCGACCTGCGCGGCCGGGACCAAGGTGGCGGGTGTGACAGAACCTTGGCAGGAGAACACCGGCGCACCCGGCGTCTCGTTCGCCGCCCTCGTTCCGGGACTCACGGCCGGCCAGCCCTTCACGGGCGCGGCGGCCGATACTGCGTTCGGAGCCCATCCCGACTTCTCGGGCACCTGCGCGTAGCAATCCCCAGAAACCGATCCGGCACCGTGATCGCTCCCGCATAGTCCGATCGAGGAATGGGTACGTTCGTCCCATGCGGCCGATGGCGGTGACCGACTGGTACCTCACGGCTCGCGAGCGCGGGAATCCGGCCACGGAAATCGACGCACGCCGAGGCGACGGCAAGAGCTGGACCGAAGGCAACCGGGTACACCTCCTCGTCGACGGCGCCGAATACTTTCGTCGGCTCCACCACGAACTGGGACGCGTGCAACCCGGCGACTGGGTACACCTCACCGATTGGGAAGGTGACCTCGACGAACGTCTCGACGGTCCCGGCACCGAACTCGGCACGGTGCTCTGCGACCTTGCCCGTCGCGGCGTGCACGTCCGCGGGCTGCTCTGGAGATCCCACCCGCGCCAGGCGCACTTCGGCGAGCAGGACAACAGCTCCCTCGCTCGAGCCGTCAACGAAGCGGGCGGCGAGTTGCTGCTCGACGAGCGCGTCCGGCGCGACGGCAGCCACCACCAGAAGCTCGTGCTCATCCGGCGCGCGCAGGTCGAGGACGACGTCGCCTTCGTCGGCGGCATCGACCTCTGCCACGGCCGGCGTGACGACAACGATCATCGCGGCGATCCTCAGTCACCCGAGCTGAGCCCGGAGTACGGCGACCGTCCGCCGTGGCACGACCTCCAACTCGAGATCCGTGGACCCGCGGTCGGCGACCTCGCTCACACCTTTCGCGAACGCTGGACCGACCCGACTCCCCTCGACCATCGCAACCCGATCCGCGCCGTCGTCCGGCGGTTGACCCATCAGCCCCGACGCCCGGATCCCCTCCCCCCGGCCCGTGAGGATCCGCCGGTCGCCGGGACCTGTGCGGTCCAGGTGTTGCGGACGTACCCGGCGAAGCGACCGCCCTTTCCGTTCGCACCCGGGGGCGAACGAAGCATCGGTCGGGCGTACGAAAAGGCGTTGTCATACGCGCGGCGCCTGATCTACCTCGAGGATCAATACCTGTGGTCCTCCCGTGCGGCACAGGCCATCGCCGACGCGTTGCGCGCGCATCCTGAGCTGCACGTCATCGCAGTGGTGCCGAGGTATCCGGAGCAGAGCGGGCGGGTGGCGGCGACGTCGGAAATGATCGGACGCCAGCGCGTGCTGCGGACGTTGTACGAGGCCGGCGGCGACCGGGTGGCGGTCTATGACCTCGAGAACCGTGCCGGTACCCCGATCTACGTGCACGCCAAGGTCTGCGTGATCGACGACATCTGGATGGAAGTCGGCTCGGACAACCTGAACCGCCGCTCGTGGACCCACGACTCGGAACTCTCCTGCGCCATCCTCGACCGTGAACTCGACGGCCGGTCCCCCATCGACCCGACCGGCACGACCGAACCGGCTCGGCGGATCGCGCGCGACTCTCGACTCCGCCTCTGGCGTGAACACCTGGGTCGCTCGATCAGCGCCGGTGACAACGATGATGGTGACCTCGTCGACTTCGTCAGTGGCTTCGCCGCGTTCCGGGCAACGGCGGATGAACTGGACGCCTGGTGGGAGGGCGGCCGGGTCAGACCGCGGCCTCCTGGGCACGTCCGTCCTCACCGCCCCAAGCCGGTCCCCTGGTACTCCCGAGGTTGGGCTCGGATCGTGCACGGACTGCTCGTGGACCCCGACGGCCGGCCCCGCGAGGTGCGGCGCTACAACGCGGTCTGACCCGGGCGCTGCCGCTCAGGGAACCAGGATGGCGCGGGCGCGATCGCAGTCTCGGTGCATCTGCGCGACGAGCTCCTCGACGGAATCGAACCGTTGCTCGCCCCGGAGATGCTCGACGAACTGCACCGAAGCACGTTGGCCGTAGAGGTCACCGTCGAAGTCCAAGAGGTAGGCCTCGAGCAGCGAGTACTCCTGATGCTCGTAAAAGGTCGGCCGACGGCCGAGGGAAATCGCGCACGGACGCCACTGCCCGTCAGCGCCACAAAAACGGCCCGCGTAGATGCCGTCGGCCGGAAGACAACTCTCGGTGTCGAGTGCGAGATTCGCCGTCGGGAATCCGAGTTCCCGACCCCGCTGATCCCCCTTCACGACCACGCCGCGAACTTCGTGCGGTCGGCCGAGCAGGGCGGCAGCCCCACGAACGTCGCCGGCCGCCAGCCGGTGGCGCACCCGCGTTGAGGAGTACGGCTCGTGGACGACGTCGGATTCCGGCGCCACCAGGCCGAGCCCGATCACCTCGAATCCGAGATCGGCGCCCATGCGCTGGAGGAGCGCAACATTGCCGCCACGGTGATGACCGAAGTGGAAGTCCGCGCCGACTACCACCAGCCGGACGCCGAGGAGCCGGACCAAGACCTGGTGCACGAAGTCCTCGGCGGTCTCCTTGCTCCGACTCTCGTCGAACTGCAGGACCGCGACGACGTCGAGCAGATCGGTGCCGACCAACAGCTCCAACTTGTGTTCGAGGCTGGTCAGCAACTTCGGCGCAGTCTCGGGGCGCACGACGGTGGCCGGATGGCGGTCGAACGTGACGCACACCGCGTCCAGCCCGCGCGCGTTCGCGAGTTCTCGCACCAGGCGCAAGACCTTGCGGTGACCGAGGTGGACACCGTCGTACGCGCCAATGGTGACGACGCTGCCCGCCGAGATCGGAGGCGTGTCCTCCGCCACCCGCACCACGCGCGTCTCGCTCACGTCGCATCTTCCGCATCCGACGACGCGATCGGCAGCGAGACTGCCACCGCGGGTTCGGGCGGCGGATCCGGGAGGACGACGCTCGGCTTCAAGCGCTCCCCGCTGCGCTCGTAGACCGCCACGAGATTGCCGGCGCCATCGATCATCGCGAACGGACCGTCGCCATCGACGCGCACCCGTTCGGGCTCGAAGACTTTCCCGTTCGCGATTGCCGCCCGCACCTCATCGTCGACGTTCACCGCTTCGAGCGCGCGCATTGCGGCCGCGGGCGAGTGCACGTACGGAAGCGGATCCTCCACGAGAGTGTCGAGGGGTGTCGCATCGTCGATCGTGAACTCTCCGACTCGCAGCCGGCGCAACGACGCGAGATGCGCGCAGCCCCTGAGCGCGGCGCCCACATCCGCGGCCAGGCTGCGGATGTAGGTCCCACTCGAGCAGTCCACGATCACCGTGGCTTCGGGGAAGTCGCCGGCGGTGAAGGACTCGATCTCGAACCGGTCGATGCACACGGGCCGCGGTGCGCGCTCGACGACCTTGCCCGCGCGAGCCAGCTCGTGGAGTCGCTTGCCGTCCACCTTGAGCGCCGAGACCATCGGCGGGACCTGCAGGATGTCGCCCCGGAACGCCGGGAGGGCCGCCTCGACGTCTGCAAGTCCGACGGGCATCGGGTTCCGTTCGAGCACCTCACCCGCGGCATCGAGGGTGTTCGTCGCGACACCGAACGAAATCACGCCGCGATAAGACTTCGTGGTTTCTTGGAGGAACCGCATCAGGCGCGTCACCCGGCCGAGGCCGACCAACAGCACCCCCGTCGCGTCTGGGTCCAAAGTGCCCGCGTGCCCGATCCGGCGTTGCCGAGTCGCGCCGCGCAACTTGGCCACGACGTCGTGGCTCGTCCAGCCCGCCGGTTTGTCGACGACGAGCAACCCGTCGATCATCGTGGGAGTGACGAGAGCGACTCGCGGATGCGCCGCACCGTCGTCTCGATGTCATCCTTCGAGGTAAAGCCGGCGGCGAACCGGTGGCCGCCGCCACCATGCGCGGTGGCGAGTTGCTCGACGTCGGTCGCTCCGACCGAACGCAGACTGACCTTGACCGTTCCGTCAACATCTTCTTTCAACACGCACGCGACGTCGGCTTCTGACGTTCGGCGAATGATGTCGATCAGACCTTCGACCTCTTCCATCGTCACGCCGTGGCGAGCCAGGAGGGCCTGGTCGACCGAGGTCCATACGAACGACTGCTCGGCCACGAGCGTGGCGTGGGCCAGCGCTTCAGCGAGCAGTTGGAGATACGCGAAGGAGTGCTCTTCGAACAGCGTGCGGCTGAGTTGGCTGACCGGCAGGTCGAAGGTGAGCAGCTCCGCCGCGAGGTCGAACACTCCACTCGTGGTGCTCTCGTACTGGAACCGCCCAGTGTCACAGACGAGCGCCGTGTAGAGGCACAACGCGACCTCCCGATTCAACGGCAATCCCATCCGTTCGATGAGCCGCCGCACGACCACGCCGCTCGCCGCCGCCTTGGCGTCGATCACGTTCAGGCTCCCGTACCGTTCGTTCGACACGTGGTGGTCGATCACGATGAGCTCGTCGGCGGACAGGGCCAACTCGGCGAGGTTGCCGAGGCGACCGAGCGAACCACAGTCGAAAGTCACCACGACACCGACGTCCCGGGGCACGTCCGCCGGCCGGGTGATCAGATCGAGACCGGGCAGGTCCCGGTAGTGGGGTGCCACGACGAATGGCTCCGGGAAGGTCGCGACCGATGGCCGGCCCGCCGCGAGCAACGCGTGATGCAGACCGAGCATCGAGCCGAGCGCGTCACCGTCCGGCGTGACGTGACACATCAACGTGAGTCGGTCCGCCGAGTCGATGGTCTTGGCAGCGCGATCGAGCGCGGTCTCGATGTCATCGTCGATGGTCACGGTCTGTCCTCGTCTCGATCGAGGAGCCCGCCCGTGTCATCGGCGCGAATCCCGTCGGCTTGAAGCGTTCGCAAAATCTCTTCGATACGTTCGCCGCTGGCGATGGACTCGTCTTCGATGAACCGCAACTCCGGCGAGTACTTCATTCGTATCTGGCGCCCGATGTGGGTCCGCAGGTGCGGGCTCGCGGACGCGAGCCCGGCCGCCGACTCATCCGGAGCTTCCCCCCGACGGAACACCGAATAGAACACGTCGGCCGTCCGCAGGTCCGCCGCGATCTCGACGCCGGTGATCGTGACGAACCCGAGCCGAGGATCCGAGAGCCGCTCGAGTTCCTCCGCCAGACACTCCATGACCACCTCGTTCAGGCGCGCCACGCGCGGGTACTGCTTCGGAGGCTGCCGCGGCCTACTCATCTCTTGTCCTCTTGCCCCTGCGGGGCGGGCCGGACGGGCCACGCTCCGTTGGCGTACCGGCTGCAACCGCGTGCCCGCCACACTCCGCTCATGTCTTGTCCTCTTGCCCCTGCGGGGCGGGCCGGACGGGCCACGCTCCGTTGGCGTACCGGCTGCAACCGCGTGCCCGCCACACTCCGCTCATGCTTCGTCCAGCCAGTCGGTGCGGACGTCGAGGAGTTCGACGTTGGCCGCGGTGTCCACGAAGCGTTCGACCGAGTCGAGGATCTCGCGCAGCTGGCCATCGCTCGACGCGACGACCGCGACACCGATTGCGGCACGTTGCCATTGATCCTGGTGGTCGACCTCGGCGACCGAGACGTGGAACCGGTGGCGGAGTCCGTCCACCACCGGACGGATCGCAGCACGCTTGATCTTGAGCGACCGGCTTTCCGGAACGTGAAGGTCGAAACACACCGCAGCTGCATGCACACCGCTCATCTTCGCACCGCAGAGCAGCGCGGCCCCAGTTTCACCGGTGGGCCGATCGACTCGGATCAGGGCGCCAAGACGACGACGGGGATTTCCCGTTCGGTTTTCTTCTGGTACCCGGCGTAGTTGGCATGGGGGCCGATGATCTTCGGCCACAGATCGGCCTTCTCGGTGACGTCGGCCACGTGTGCGGTCATCGCCCGCTTTGACCCGTCCATCTCGACCTCGACCTTGGGGTTCGCCTGCAGGTTGAGAAACCAGTCCGGGTTGCGGTCGTCACCGCCGCGTGACGCCACAATCACGACCTTGCCGTCGAACTGGAGTGGCGACGTCAACATCGTCGAGCGCGCCTGACCGCTTTTGCGACCGATAGTCGTGAGCACCAGCACCGGCATCCCGGCGCCCGTGTTCAGCAGCTTCCCACCGCTCGCTTTGAACAGCGCCCGATGCACGCCGCTGATGGCTTTGAACATGAAGTCGCTGGGCATCGCGGTAGCTCCCGATTCGGTTACGGGGCGACGCGGGCGATCTCGCGGTCCTCGTAGGTCTCGATGATGTCGCCCGACTTCACGTCCTGGAAGTTCTCCAGACCGATACCGCACTCGAAGCCGTCCCGGACTTCGCGCACGTCGTCCTTGAACCGGCGCAAGGATGCGATCGAGCCCTTCCAGATGATCGTTCCCTCGCGCAGGAAACGCACCTTCGAGCC
>JANLTQ010000636.1:0-4938 GCA_031363005.1 Acidimicrobiia bacterium
CGAAGGGCCATGAGCTGAATTCTAAGGCGTGGTTAGGTCTGCACGCGGGTTCACCGGTCCGCGCTCCCGAGCCGGGGCCCGAGCGGCCTGGCCCGCAGGGCCAAGAGCGGAAATGACGTGACCACCGGCGGGCTCGTGGCAGCCGGGTTCGAACCGGTCCACGATGCATTCGTCACCAACTTCGACCACGGTGATGTCGGAGCGGCGTGTTGCGTCTACGCGAACGGCATTCCGGTGGTCGATCTCGTCGGTGGACTGGCCGACCCGGACGCGGATCGGGCTTGGACCCCAGAGACGATCGCCCTCGTCTTCTCGACCACCAAGGGTGCAACTGCGATCTGCGCCAACCGGCTCATCGAGCGGGGTGAGCTCGACCCGGACGCGCCGGTGGCCGAGTACTGGCCCGAGTTCGTCCAGAACGGGAAGGCGGGCGTCCTCGTCCGTCACGTGCTGTCACACAGTGCGGGACTTCCTGTCGTCGAGGGCGAGTTCACGCTCGACCAGGCGCTCGCGTGGGACCCGGTGGTGGAACAGCTCGCCCGCCAAGCGACGCGCTGGGAAGCGGGCACCGCCGTCGGCTACCACCTCAAGACCTACGGCTGGCTGGTCGGCGAGCTCGTGCGTCGCATCACCGGCCACACCATCGGCGCGTTCTTCGCGGCCGAGGTTGCGGCGCCGCTCGGACTCGACTTCTGGATCGGACTCCCCGCCGCGCTCGAACCTCGGGTCGCCCGCAATGTCGCGCCGCCCGCACCGACCGACCCTGAACTCCGAGCACTCATGGACGCGGTCATGGCGCCGGGCACGTTGATGGGCGACGCGTTGACGGGACCGAGCGAACTGTTCCACTACGACGACATGTGGAACACGCGAGCCCTGCACGCGTGCGAGTTGCCGAGCTCGAACGGCATCGGATCCGCGCACGCCGTCGCTCGCATGTACGCGGCGACGGTCGGGGCGGTGGACGGGACCCGGCTGCTGTCGGACGTGAGCGTCGAGCGGGCCACGCGAATGCAAAGCGACGGCAGCGATCTCGTCCTCGGCAATCCGATGCGATACGGACTCGGGTTCTCGATCAGCCCGACCGTGAATCTCGCCGCAGGCCCCCACGCGTTCGGCCATTCCGGCGCCGGTGGTTCACTCGGTTTCGCCGACCCGGAACACGGGATCGGCTTCGGATACGTGATGAACCGTATGAAGCTCGGACTCAACCTGGACCGCCGCCCGGCCAACCTCGTCGCGGCCGTCTACGAATGCGTCAGGCGCGGGTAACCCACCCCGTGTGCGGGTCGAAACCCTCGCGGGCACCCGAGTCGCGTCAGGAGCTCGGCGGGATGTTCTGGTTGTGACAGAACACGTTCGTCGGGTCCCACTCGTCCTTGATCGCCTGGAGTCGGGCGAACTTTTTCGCGCCGAACGCGGAGTGCACGCGTTCCGGTCCCTCGTCACCGATGAAGTTCAGGTACACCTCGCCTGCGGCCCACGGTTTCAGCGCGCCACTGAGCTCACGCGTGTAGGCGATGTTGCGTGCGTCGTCAGACGCGTCGGGCCACATGGAGAGGAAGTGGATGTTCCACCGCGAGCGGCGCTGCCCGAACGCAGTGGCGTCGTCGTCGACTCGGGCGATCGCACCGCCACCCGGCACCAGGATGATCTGCGTCATCGGCGACTCCGGCTGCGTAGCGCGGGACACGAGCACGTCGACTGCATCGTCAGGCAGCTCGTCGTAGAAGTCCGCGGTCCAGTAGTTCCGCATGCCCTTCGGGTTCGGAGGGTCGAGCAACTGCTGTACGGCGAGGTACGGCATCGGCGCGACCATGTCGACCGCCGGCGGGCCGAACTCGCGCAGCGGAGCGAGCGCCCGCTCGGCTTCGTCGACCGGACCGGTGCAGCACACCACGATCCCGATGACGGGCTGACCCCGCACCGGCTCGGGCACGAACTCCTCCGGTGGCGCGCAGATGAACGCGAGGCCGGTTCCGATCTCGTCGGGTGCCTTCTCCATGAAATCGCGGTAGAAGCGCACGAGGTCCGGTCCCATCGCGGCCGGGTACATCAACATCCCACCCAGCACGATCGGCCCGAGATCGTGGAGCTGCAGATGGAACGCAGTCACGATCCCGAAGTTCCCGCCCCCGCCGCGCAGGCCCCAGAAGAGCTCGGGGTTCTCGTCGACTGACGCGCGCACTTCGCGGCCGTCTGCGGTCACGACTTCGGCGGCCATCAGGTTGTCGCACACGAAACCGAATGACCGCTCGAGCCACCCGCTCCCGCTGCCGAGCGTGAGCCCGGCGACGCCCGTCGTGGATACTCGACCGCCCGTGACCGCGAGCGCGTGCTCCTGGGTCGCCGCGTCGACCTCGCCCCAGGTGCAGCCGGCCTCAACGCGCGCGGTTTTCGTCGCGAGGTCGACGGTGATGCCCTTCATGCCGCGCAGATCGATGGTGACACCGTCGTCGACAACCGCAGCGCCGGTCACGCCGTGCCCGCTCCCATACACGGAGAGTGGAAGCTCCTGTGCCCGGGCCAGCTTCACGGCCGCGACGACATCCGATTCCGAATGACAGCGCGCGATTACCGCGGGCCGCCGGTCGATCATGCCGTTGAAGACAGTCCGAGCCTCGTCATATCCGGAACTCCCCGGTTCGATCAGCTCCCCGCTGAACGAACCGATCGCAGCAGTGAAGTCGATCATGAATGCCCCCTCGTCGCGTGCGCGTTCGCGTCACTCACACGGAGACATTCGCATGACCCGCCACTACGGATCAAGGCCGAATCACGCGTCCGCGTGCATGCCCTCGAACTCTTCGAGGGTCATCATCACCGAACGGGCCTTGGAGCCCTCGCTCGGTCCGACGATGCCCTTCTGTTCGAGCAGATCCATGAGCCGTCCGGCGCGGGCGAATCCGACCCGGAGCTTGCGTTGCAACATCGACGTCGAACCGAGTCCGCTGCGCACGACGAGCTCCATGGCCTCCACGAGCAGATCGTCATCGTCGTCGTCGCTGCCGCCGCGTCCGCCGCTCCCACCGCTGGCTTCATTGCCCTGCAGGCCGTCGATGTACTGGGGTGTCTCGACCTGACGCTTCCAATGCGCGACGGCTTTGCGGACACATTCTTCGTCGACCCAGGAACCCTGGATCCGCTGCGCACGCGAGGACGACGCGGACATCAGCAACATGTCGCCGTGGCCGATCAGCTTCTCCGCTCCGGACTGGTCGAGGATCACGCGCGAGTCCGCGAGCGTGCTGACCGAGAAGGCCAACCGGCTCGGCACGTTGGCCTTGATCACACCCGTGATGACGTTCACCGACGGACGTTGGGTGGCAATGACGAGGTGGATACCCACGGCGCGCGCCATCTGCGCGATCCGACAGATGCTCGCTTCCACGTCACGCGCCGCGACCATCATCAGGTCGTTCAGCTCGTCGATCACGATCACGATGTACGGAATGCGTTCGTAGCTGCGACCACCGAGGGGATCAGGATTCTCGGCCGTGGGAAGCTCACCGGCATCGAACCGGGCGTTGTACCCGGTGACGTCGCGCACACCGACCTCGGCCAGGAGGTCGTACCGCATCTCCATCTCGCGCACGGCCCACTCGAGCGCGTTCGCCGCCTTCTTCGGGCTGGTGACCACCTCCGTGAGCAGGTGCGGGAGACCGTTGTACTGGCCGAGTTCCACGCGCTTCGGGTCCACCAGGATCAGTCGAACCTGGTCGGGCGTGCAGCGCATCAGGATCGACGTGATCAGACTGTTGATACAGCTGGACTTGCCCGCGCCGGTCTGGCCGGCGATCAGCAGGTGGGGCATCTGCGAGAGGTTGATCATCTGCGAGTGGCCCGCGATGTCCCGGCCGAGTCCGACGTCGAGGGGATGCGTTGCCTGCGCGGCCTCGGGTGACATCAGGATGTCGCCGAGCGTCACGAGTTGGCGTTGCTTGTTCGGCACCTCGACACCGATGGCACTCCGGCCCGGAATCGGAGCGAGGATGCGCACATCGGGGCTCGCCATCGCGTACGCGATGTCGTGACTCAGACCGGTGACTCGGTTGACCTTCACCCCGGGTGCGAGTTCAAGCTCGTAGCGGGTCACGGTAGGTCCGACCGTCATGCCGATGAGGTTGGCGTCCACCCCGAAGTCCTTCAGCGTGGCCTGGAGCACCTCGCCACCCTGCTCCACCGCGCGGGTGTCGAGCGCCTTCACCGCGCTGCGCTTCAGCAGGTCACGCGGCGGGAGCGTCCAGTCTCCGTGTCCGTACCCCGTGAGGTCGATCGCCATCTGACCCTTGGCGTCCTCACGTACCGACACCACGACCGGCTTCACCTTCGGCGCGACTTCGATCTCGTCCGAGGCATCGACGACGAGCTGCGCGGCAAGCGGCTCGTCCTCCTCCTCGTCCGCATACTCCTCGTCGGCCTCGTCCTCGAACTCTTCGTCCTCGTCCTCTTCCGCTTCCTCGACGAGGTCGAGTTCGGGCTCCTCGTCGGCAATCGATTCGACGGTCTTGCGACGCGAGGGCAAAGGGCGGCGCGCGGTCGCGTCGCCGTCCTCGTCTTCTTCATCGTCGAGGTCGTCCTCCGCCGGCATCCCGCGGAGTTCGAGACCGTTGACCACGGCGTCACGCGCCCAGACCAGACCCGAGCCGACGACGGTGATGACACTGCGGACCGACGTGCCGGGAGCCAGCAACAAACCGAAGCCGAGCAGCGATACGAGGATCAGCGCCGCGCCCACCGTGCCGATACCACTCGCCAGCGGTCCGCCGATCACACCACCGAAGTAGCCACCGGCATCGCGCAACGCATCGACCGGACCGGTCAGCGAGGGCGCGCCACCCAACACGTGCATCAAGCCCGCCGCGGCGAAGACCACGATGCCCACACCGATTCCGACGCGCATGGGTGCCGCGGTCATCGGCTCTTCGTCGTCCTCGG
>JANLTQ010000706.1:0-2378 GCA_031363005.1 Acidimicrobiia bacterium
TCGTCGGTCGCGCGGATTTCGACGATCGGTTCTTCGACTCCGATGCGGGTCGGGCCGAGATCATGGAGGATGTCGCCCGGTTCATGGATCGGCCCGGACGCGAGACCACCCTGGTCGGTCCGCCGGACCCGGACGCCGCAACGACCGAGGCATCGGGGGCCGACGGATAGATTGCGCCGACCCCGACAGAGGACGGTTCCATGGCCGCGTCCGGCTCGATTCTCGGTAATGCAGTGCTCCGGCGGGAGGACCCTGCGATCCTCGATGGTTCGGCGCGCTACTACGACGACCTCCAGGTCGACGGCCTGACCCACATCGTGTTCGTCCGTTCGACCATCGCGCACGCCGTGGTGCTCTCGATCGACACCGCCGACGCGGGAACGATGCCGGGTGTGATCGCCGTCTACACCGCGGCGACCCTCCCGATGGACGCGATTCAGGGCTTCATCATGCTGCCGCCGGCGTTCAATCGCCCGCCGCTGGCGACGGACCGAGTGCGCTTCGTCGGCGACATCGTGGCGGCGGTCGTGGCCGAGACGCGCGCGCAAGCCGTGGACGCGGCCGAACAGGTGATCGTTGAGTACGACCCGCTCCCGGTGGTGATCGACCCCGAACGCGCACTGGCCGAGGACGCGCCCGTGCTCTTCGACGACCACGGCTCGAACCTCGCCATCGCTTTCGATGCGGGCGACGACCCGACGATTATGGACGACGCCGACGTCGTCGTCTCGGAACGGTTCGTGAACCAACGCGTCGCGGCGGTGCCGATGGAGCCGAACGGCATCGTGGTGGAACTCCACGGCGACGGCCTGCTGGTTCGGGTGCCCACGCAACACCCGCACGGGTTGGTGGCGGGCATCGCCGCGGCCGTCGGACTCGCGCCTGAGCAGGTCCGGGTGATCGCCCCCGCCGTCGGCGGCGGCTTCGGCGCCAAGATGGACATGTACGTGGAGTACGGAATCGCCGCGAAGGCCGCGCAGACGCTCGGCCGTCCGGTGAAATGGACCGAGACCCGCTCCGAGAACATGGTGTCCATGACCCACGGACGCGCGCAGATCCAACATGTCGAGATGGGCTTGAAGCGCGACGGCACGATCACGGCACTGCGCTCGATGGTCTTCCAGGACAGCGGTGCCTATCCGTCGATCGGTGCGTTTCTCGTGTTCTTCACCCGCCAGCTCGCGCAGGGTGTGTATTCGATCCCGAAGGTGCAGGTGAACGCAAAAAGCGCGGCCACCAACACCACGACCACGGCGGCCTATCGCGGCGCGGGCCGACCGGAGGCCACGGCGATGCTGGAACGCATCATCGACATCGCCGCCGACGAGCTCGACATCGATCCGGTCGAGATCCGTCGTCGCAACCTGATCCCGCCGGAGGCGTTTCCGCTCACCACGGTCACCGGTGCGAATTACGACGTCGGCGAATACGCCAAGGCGCTCGACGAAGTGTGTCGGGTTGCCGGGTACGACGAGTTGCGTGCGGACCAAGCCCAGCGTCGGGCTCGTGGCGACGTGAAGCAACTCGGGATCGGTGTCTCCACCTACGTGGAGGTCACTGCGGGCGGCCTGTTCGAGGAGTACGGGGCAATCACGATCAACGACGACGGTTCCGTGACCGCCACCGTGGGAACGTCTGCGCACGGCCAGGGCCACGAGACGTCCTTCTCGATGATCGTGCAGGAACTGCTCGGCATCCCGATGGATCAGGTCACGATCGTGCAATCCGACACGGGCCTGGTTCCAAAAGGGGGCGGCACGATGGGGTCACGATCGCTGCAGATCGGCGGCAGCGCGTTGTACAAAGCGAGTGAAGAGGTTCTCGCGAAAGCGAAGAGCCTGGCTGCGCACCTCCTCGAAGCGAACGTCGACGACATCGTGCTCATGGACGGTAGTGGGCTCGGCGTGACCGGTGTGCCGGCCTCGGCGTTGAGCTGGGCCGAACTCGCGACGACCGCGAAGGACCCGGCGAAACTGCCGGAGGGTATGGAAGCGCAACTCGCGCACGCGCTCGACTTCAACCAGGGCGAAGCGACGTATCCGTTCGGTGCCCACATCGCGGTGGTGGAGGTGGACACCGAGACCGGTCAGGTCGAACACGTGCGCCACGTGGCCGTCGACGACTGCGGCAAGATCCTCAATCCGATGCTCGTCCACGGTCAACAACACGGTGGGATCGCACAGGGATCGGCCCAGGCAATGTGGGAAGGCGTCGCCTACGACGAGGACGGCAACCCGCTGACCGGCAACCTCATGGACTACGCGATTCCGAGCGCCGCCGAGCTACCGAGTTTCGAGGCGTCGAACACCGAGACGCCCACGCCCTTGAACCCACTCGGCGCGAAAGGGATCGGCGAGTCCGGCACTATCGGCTCGACA
>JANLTQ010000717.1:0-3636 GCA_031363005.1 Acidimicrobiia bacterium
CCAAGCTCCGCGATCCGACGGGTGGCGAAGTCACGATCCCAAGTCGGATTGCATCGCTCCCCCAGACGCAGGTGCTCCCCCACGCTGAACGACTCGTAGACGGGCGCATCTTGTGCGAGGAAGCCGACGCGCCCGAGCTGACCGGGCCGGGCGCCGGGTCGACCACCGAGCACACTGATCGACCCTTCGGTCGGTTCCAGCAGCCCCACGATGAGATGCAGCAGCGTCGACTTCCCGGCGCCGTTGGCACCGACGAGCCCGACGACACTGCCGGCCGAGATGTCGACCGCGCAGTCGCGCAACGCCCACCGAGCCCGGTATCGCTTCCCAAGCCCGTCGGTCGCGATCGCGTTCACGCGACACCCTCGTCGGACGCCGCTCGAAACGTAGTCTCGAACAGCGCCGCGATGCTGTCGTCATCGAGCCCCGCTCGGCGCGCTTTCGTCATCCAGCGGTTCAGGTCCGCGCGGAGGATTTTGTGGGCCCCGAGAGATGCGTCTGCGAGCGTCCGGGTCACGAACGTCCCCAGACCCGGCCGACCCTCGGCGAGCCCTTCGTGCTCGAGCTCGCGATACGCCTTGAGCACCGTGTTGGGATTGATTGCGACCTGGGCGACGACCTCCTTCACCGTCGGCAGTTGATCTCCCACCCGCAACACGCCGAGACGTAAGGCCTGGCGAACCTGCTCCACCAGTTGGCGGTAGGGCGCGATCCCCGACCGTGCGTCGATTCGGAACTCGATCACGACGCGGCCCCCGCTGCCGTCGAGCCCTCACACCATTTAACTAGGTCCATAGTTAAATAGTAGAAGTTGAGGCCGTGAGAGTCAAGACCTTGGAACGCCCGACTCCGTCAGGTCATCCACTTTGGCGTCACCCGCGCCGCACGGAGTGGCCGGTGCGACGCCGGAGTGCGGGGCGAAGCCGCTACTTCTTGGCGGCTTCGTAGTACGGGTTGGTGCCACCGGCGTGGTCGGTGATGTCGACGACTTCGGTGATCTCGGGGACCGAGTCCAACACCGCGACTTCGATGCCCTGGGACATCGTGGTCGCAGCCATCCCGCAGCCCTGACACCCGCCACCCATCCGCATGTACGCGATCGAACCTTCGATCGCGACGAGTTCGGCGACGCCACCGTGCGCGGCGATCTGGGGGTTGATCTGCACGGCCAAGATCTCGATCACCTTGGCGACCACCGGGTCGTCGAGGTCGAGATCCGGCATCGGGCCCATTCCCGGGACCGGCGGCGAATTCGGGTTTTGCAGCACCATTCCGCCACCGGAGAGATCGAGCGACGAACCGCGAATGTTTTCCACGTGCTCCGCGGGCACCACGATCGACAGGTCGTCACCGTGCTGCACGGCGTCGTCGTCGCCGGCCTCGCTGAGCTTGCGGAAGTACATGTCGTAGGTGAACGCCGTGCCCGCAGCACCGGTGACCTCGATCCACAACGCGAGCGTGTCCGGTTCGGGTTCGCCGCCGCGCACCTCGAGGACCCGAGTCCGGGCCGCATCGGAGAGCGCAACGAGAGGGACAGCAACGTCAGTCATGTGCACCATGATACGACCCATGCCCCGGGTCCTCCTCCTTGTGCCCACCGCCACGTATCGGGCGCCGGACTTCGTCAGGGCCGCCAAGGCCCTGGGCGTCGAGCTCGTGGTCGGATCTGAGGAGGCCCCCGTCTACGCCGCCGGCGATCGCGCCCTCGCCATTCCTCTCGACGATCCCGCGGCCGCCGCCGACATCATCGAGCAGCTCGATCGTGACCGGGGCATCGACGCCGTCGTGGCCGTCGACGATCAGGGCGTGGTGGCTGCGGCCACCGCCGGGGAACGGCTGGGTTTCCCCCATAACGACCCGGCCGCGGTGGCTGCGACACGGGACAAGGCCCAACTGCGGGCCCGCCTCGCGGCAGCCGAGGTGCCCCAGCCCGCCTTCGGGACATCACCGGACGACGTCGGGTATCCGTGTGTGGTCAAACCCACCGGCCTCGCCGCGTCCCAAGGTGTGATCCGCTGTAACACCGAGGCCGAGTACGACGCTGCCGTCACGCGCATCCGCACGTTCTGGACCGGCGCGCTCATCGTCGAGCGGTACGTGCCTGGCGTGGAAGTCGCGGTCGAGGCCCTGTTGCATGCTGGCGCGATGACGACGCTCGCGGTGTTCGACAAACCCGATCCGCTCGTGGGCCCGTACTTCGAGGAGACGATCTACGTCACACCGTCCCGTCTTGCACCGGACACGCTCACGACCATCGAGCAGTTGGTGGCGCGTGCGGCGGCGGGGATCGGTCTCACCGAGGGTCCGATTCACGCGGAGGTGCGCGTCGACGGTGACGAGTGCACCCTCCTCGAGGTGGCGGCCCGCACGATCGGCGGCCTGTGTGCGCGCACCTTGCGGTTCGGCGCGGGCATCGCGCTCGAGGAAGTGGTGTTGCGGCATGCGCTCGGCATGGATCTCTCGAATCTCCAACGTGCGACCGCGGCGTCGGGAGTGATGATGCTGCCGATCCCGGGCGCCGGCACCCTGCACGCGGTCAACGGCCGCGAGCGAGCGCTCGCGGTCCCGGGCATCGTCGGTGTGGATATCACCATCCCCGTCGGCGCACCGGTCGTGCCGCTCCCCGAGGGCGATCGCTACCTCGGATTCGTGTTCGCGACCGGAGACTCCCCCGGCGGCGTCGAAGCCAGCCTGCGAGCGGGCGCGGCCGCCCTCGATATCGTCATCGCGTGATTTCCTCGCGATGAGAGTTCTCCTGATCTCCACGTACGAACTCGGCCACCAGCCCCTCGGTGTGGCCGCACCGGCGGCCGCGTTGCGTGACCGGAACCACGATGTGCGGGTGCTCGACCTCGCCATTCAGGACTGGGACCAGACGCTCGTCGAGTGGGCCGAACGGGTCGCGATCTCGGTCCCGATGCACACCGCCACCCGGCTCGCGTTCGAGATCGCGCCGCGCATCAGTCGTCCCCTCGCGTGCTTCGGCCTCTACGCCGGGATGTGCGCGCCGATCGCCGACGCACTCGTCGACCGGGACCCGGTGTCAGCCGTGGTCGGGTGGGTGGAAAGCGACCCGGCGATCACCGTGAGTGCCCCGGTTCCGGCCCGTGACCTCCTCGCACCCCCGTCCGAATACGCGCACCTCATGCAGTCCGGACTGCGGTATCCGATCGCCTACGTCGAGGCCTCCCAGGGTTGCGCGCACCGGTGTCGGCACTGTCCCGTCCCCGTGGTCTACGACGGCCGCATCCGCATCACGCCGGTCGAGACCGTGCTCGCCGACATCGACGCGCAGGTTGCCCAGGGCGCGCAGCACGTGACCTTCGGCGATCCGGACTTCTTCAACGGCGTGCATCACGCCCGCCGCGTGGTCGAGGCGGTGCACGCGAAATATCCCGATCTCACCTTCGACGCGACGGTGAAGGTCGAGCACATCCTCCGTCACGCCGACCTGTGGCCGTGGATGGCCGAGCGCGGATGCCTGTTCGTCATCAGCGCGTTCGAGTCTGTCAACGACGAAATCCTGACCATCCTCGACAAGGGTCATACCGCGGCCGACGGTGCGCGCGCGATCGATCTGCTGCGCGCCGCCGGCATCGAGCCTCGGCCCACGTGGTTGCCGTTCACACCGTGGAC
>JANLTQ010000720.1:0-2273 GCA_031363005.1 Acidimicrobiia bacterium
CCGCTGTCGCCCTGGTGGCGGACCCCCACTTCCAGTGCACGCATCAGTTCGATCTCGCCGGACTGTGCGTCACTCACGCGGCGCGCGGCATCGAGGATCGGGTCTACGACGTCGAGTTGAAGATCGGACACGAGATCGTCAGCCCTCGACTGTGGCGCGACGGCGAGCTGCTGCACGAGTGGACGCTTGCCGGACCCGGGATGGGTCGCACGCTGATCGATCCGCCACCGTTCACCGATGCCCCGTGGAAGGGCGGCTTCATCCGCTGGGCCGACCAGACGCTCTCACCGCTCGATGCGGAAGCCGCCATCGTCTTGCGCCGGGCCTGTGACATCGGGATGGGACGCGGGATGGATCTCGAAGCCATCGACACCGCGCAGGAACTCGCCGGCATCATGACTGGCGTCTGTTACTCGATGCAGCCCGAGATCATGCCGGTGGCGTTCCGCGCGCGAGGCACGATCCGCGACTTCGGACGTCATCCTGATCACCTGCTCCGCGGTCGTCCGCCCCGCCCTTAGGTCGTGAACGAGCCGTCGTCCGCTCGCCGCCAACCACCGGCTGCGTGGTTCCCGCCGTCGACGTGCAGGGTCGTTCCGGTGATGAACCCGGAAAGATTCTCGTTCGCAAGGAAGACGACGGCCGCCGCCACATCTTCCACGTGCCCCGCACGCGGCAACGGAGTCCGCACCGGGATCGGACCGATGCCCGGGGTCGGAATGACGTCCGGGGCCACGGCATTGACCCGGATGAAGCGACCACCGAGTTCGAGAGCCAGAGTCTGGGTGAGGTTGGCCACTGCGGCCTTCATCGCGCTGTACACGGCGTAGCCCGGAGCAGCACGGTGGGCCTCGATCGACGTGATGTTGATGATCGATCCCCCGGTCTCGTGCATGTGCGGCACCACGGTCCGGACGAAGTTGGTCACGCTCTGAAAGTTCTCCCGCACCAACGCGTCCTGGCCGTTGTCGGTGACGTCGAGGAACTCGGCGGCGAATCCCCCGCCCGCGTTGTTGACGAGAATCTCGATCGTTCCGAATCGGCCGACCACGTCATCCACCCAGGTCCGCACTGCGTCGCCATCCCGCACGTCCAGAACTCCGGGATAGACGTCCCCACCGTCAGCCTCGATGTCAGCGACGCACTTCGCGAGGTTCAACTCGTCTCGGTCGCAGACCGCGACCGTCGCGCCGAATGCTGCGAGCGCCGCTGCGCACGCCCGGCCGATACCGACGGCGCCACCCGTCACGATTGCGACGGTACCGTCGAGGTCCACTGATTCCGGTGAGAGCGTCACGAACGCGGAGGCTACCGCCACCGTACGATTCGGGGTCCGGACTCATGCAGGAGGTCGTCATGGCGTATTCCGTCCAGGACAAGCACGTGCTCGTGACGGGCGCGTCCACCGGGATCGGCGCCGCGCTCGCGATCGGCTTCGCCCAGGCCGGGGCGACCGTCGGCATCTGCGCACGGCGCGAACCCGAACTCGCCGAGGTGCTCGCCCAGGTCCGGGAGCACGCGCCGGAGTCACGCATGTGGACGATCGATCTCGACGACCTCAATGGTCTCGCCGACTTCGCGGCCGAGGTCAGCATCGAACTCGGCGGCCTCGACGTCCTGGTCAACAACGCCGGCATCCCCAAGCGCAAGAACGTCCTCGCGCTCACCCCCGAGATCGTGGAAGCGGTGATGCGGATCAACTACTTCTCGCCGGTGCGCCTCACGCTCGCGTTTCTCCCTGAGCTGATCGAACGCTCGGGCCGGATCGTGAACATCTCCTCGGTCGCAGCTCGCCTGGGTCCGCCCGGCGAAGCCGCGTACACCGCATCGAAGGCCGCGCTCACTGGCTTCTCGGAATCGATGCAGGTGGATCTGGGCATCGCCGGCTACGACGTCGGCGTACACGTGGTGAACCCAGGCGTCATCGACACCCGCTTGTTTCACCTGCCGGACAACGATGCGTCCTTGGCCACGATCGAGGCCCTCCCGACCGAAGCGATGGTCGAACCGGTGATCCGGGCGCTGGACGAGGGCACCTTCGAGATCTACGTCCCCGCCTGGTTCACCGACGTGGTCGCGGGCAAGTTCCCCGACACCGGAGCATTCCTCGCCGGCACCACCGCCTGGGCCAAAGACCAAGCCGCCCCGAACTCCTGAACTCACCCGGACGTCATCGATTTTGGCGTCCAGAAGTGCTCTCCCAGAGCACCTCAGGACGCCAAAATCGTGGAACGGTCCCTGAGGGCGGCGCGGAGGGCGCCGATGAAATGACG
>JANLTQ010000347.1:0-2588 GCA_031363005.1 Acidimicrobiia bacterium
CTCGCCACTCCCCGCGATGCTCCCCGCAGCGCTCACCGGCGCGCGCCGCTACCTCCGCGCCGGCAACCTCGACCGCCGCGTCGCCAAACTCGCCATCACCGGCGGCGTACCCGGCGCGCTCATCGGTGCACTGGCCTCCGCGCTCATCGGCGGCAACCGGCTGCTCGTGCTCTCGGGGCTCATGCTCCTCGTGATCGGAATCCGGCTCCTCATGCGTGACTCGAGCGGCGCCGCCGCGCGCTGCTCGGCTCGTCGCAACAACACCGGCTTGGTCATCGGCTCCTCGTTCGGAGTCGGGCTTCTCACCGGGCTGCTCGCCAACGGCGGCGGGTTCCTCCTCGTACCCCTCTTCGTCCTCTTCCTCGGCCTCACCGCGGTCGAATCGGCCGGAACGTCCATGGTCGTTGTCGGGATTCTCACCATCCCGACGTTGATCACCCATTGGGCGCTTGGCCACATCGACTGGACCGTCGCCGCCGGCTTCGCCGCCGGCCTCATCCCCGCCGCGGCCGTCGGTTCGCGGATGGCCCAACACATCCCGCCGGCGCGATCACGCCTCGTCTTCGGCGCGATGCTCGTCGCCTTCGCCACGTGGTTCCTCGTCCACCAGCTGACCTGACCCAGACTCGGGGAATACCGATGTCGATCGCGAACTCGCGAGGTCGTCATGGCCCCCGCCCTGCTCCTTGCAGTGTGACAACTGACGCAGAGGTTGCCGCCACCAGCCTGCCGGACTACCCGTAAGCGACGTTCCCGTCCTCGAGGCAGGTGTGTAGGGGAACTCGCGAAGGTGGGGACTCTGGTTACAGCCGACAGCCATCCACGTCTCGACGAACTCGATGATGCTGGCGGTCCCACCGTTCACGCTTCGCGCTGTGGAAGGTCTGGCTGACCTGGGTGGGCTTCCCGTCCGCGTCACGGCCCGAGAACACCGGTGCCGTTGCCACAGTTGCGGAGGGCAGCGGGTTGTAGGGATGGTAGTAGGGATGACCCGAAATTCGGACCCTCACTGCCAAGCCCCGACTACGGAATTCGCACGCCAGAGATGGCTCTGGCGATCTCGAGGCGCTGGATCTCGGAGGTGCCTTCGAAGATCGTGTAGATCTTCGAGTCACGGTGCCACTTCTCCACCGGGTACTCACGGACGTAGCCGTAACCACCGAGAATCTGGATCGCCTGCTCGGTGACCCACACCGCAACTTCGCCGGCCTTGAGCTTGGACATCGAGCCTTCCCCGGCGGTGAACTCCTTGCCGTTGCGGCCCATCCAACACGCCCGGTGTACGAGCAGCCGCGCGGAGTCGATCTCCATCTTCATGTCGGCAAGCTTGAACGCGATGCCCTGGTTCTCGATGATCGCCCGACCGAAGGCCTTGCGCTCCTTCGCGTAGTCGAGGCTGTACTCGTACGCGGCACGAGCGATACCGAGCGCTTGCGCGCCGACGAGCGGTCGGCTGGCCTCGAACGTGCTCATCGCCGCCTGCACGCGGCTCGACTGGCCTTCACGCGCCCGAGCCATGCGTGCGTCGAGCTTCTCCTTGCCGCCGAGGAGACACCGGCCCGGCACGCGCACGTCGTCGAGAACAACCTCGGCCGTGTGACTGGCGCGGATTCCCATCTTCTTGAACTTCTGTCCCATGGTCAGACCCTTGGTGCCCGGAGGAACCACGAAGCTCGCTTGTCCACGACCCTTGAGTTCAGGATCGACGGACGCAACGACCACGTGCACGTTCGGCACCTTGTCGATGCCGCCGTTGGTGATCCAGGTCTTCGTGCCGTTCAGCACCCACTCGTCAGTCGCTTCGTCGTACACCGCACGCGTGCGAAGGTTGGAGACGTCCGAGCCGGCATCGGGCTCACTCACGGCGAACGCGGCAACGTGGATGTCGTCGGCAGTACCGAAGCACTCGGGTACCCACTCGGCGACCTGTTCGGGGGTGCCGCTGCCGACGATGCCGGACACGCCAAGCGTCGTCCCCATGATGGCGAGGCCGATGCCCGCACACCCCCAGGCGAGTTCCTCGCTCACGAGTGCGAACGTCAATCCGGTCGGGTCCGAGAACCACGACGACACCGCTTCCCACGAGTACAGGCCGATGTTGGCCGCCTCCTGGATGACTTCCCACGGAGTTTCTTCCTTCTCGTCGTACTCCGGTGCGACGGGACGGATCACGTTCTCCGCGAAGTCGTGGACCCATTTCTGCATCTGCAGCTGGTCTTCGTTGAGGTCGAGGCAGTAATCGGCCATCGTCTGGAGCTCCTCGTTCCGCCCGAACGGGCTTCCTAAGTTACCGGTGAGTAACTGGAAGAATAGCCGCCCGACGCCACCGGATCCACGCCCGAGCCCGCCAAAGAATCGAGGGCCGGCGCCCCCGAGTGAGACCATGGGCCGATGTTGCAGGTACGCGGGCTCTCCGTTGAAGTAGGCGGAAAGCTCCGTGTCGACAACGCGTCCTTTTCTTTGCACCCTGGGGACACCGTCGGACTCGTCGGCCGCAACGGCGCCGGCAAGACCTCGATGCTCAAAGTGATCGCGGGCGAGGCGCCCGCGGCTGCGGGCATCGTGTCGCACCCACCCGCCGTCGGCTA
>JANLTQ010000010.1:0-11846 GCA_031363005.1 Acidimicrobiia bacterium
TCCGTCGACCCACCGACCGAGCCGGTTCGGCATGGGACCGGCACTGGACGGCCGGTTCATCGACCGAGTCACATTGGAACTTCTGGGAACGTGAGGTGCGTTCGTACGAATCCGGGCTGATCGACGTGTTCGCGCCGGGCGGAATCCGCGGCCCCCGCTGCCTCGCGATCGAGCGCGGTGCCGATCACGTCAGCCTCTGGCTGGAAGACGTCAGCGGTACTCCGGGTGAACGCTGGGATCTTTCGCTCTACGCGCACGCGGCCGAGGCCCTCGGAGCGGCGCAGGCTCGCCTCAGCGTGGAGGACCTGCGACCGTCGTTCCCGTGGCTCAGCCAGAACTATCTCGCCGACTACAGCCAGGAGAAACCCGTCGACTGGTCGCTCCTGACCTCAGACGAGGCGTGGCTTCGACCACTCGTCCGAGACAATGTTCCGGACGAACTCCAGCGAGAGACCAACTTCCTTCACGATGCACGCGAGGCGCTGTACGCGACGGCACGGCGTGTCCCCCGCACGTTGTGTCATCTCGACTTCTGGTCCAAGAATCTGTTCGCCGACGCGGATGAGATCGTGCTCATCGATTGGGCGTTCGTCGGCGAAGGCGCGCTCGGAGAAGACATCGGCAACCTGGTGCTCGATGCGGTCTTCGATCACTTCGTTCCGGTCGCACAGCTCGCCGAGCTCGACGCCCTCGTGTTCGACGCCTACGTCCGAGGGCTCCGGCGGGGTGGATGGACCGGCGACGAACGGATCGTACGGCTCGGGATGTGTTCGCTCGCCGCGAAGTACGACTGGCTCACGCCGTTCATGCTGGCGGGCGCGACGGCCGACCGGCATCTGGCCTACGGCGGGATGGAGGAGGTCGATGCCGCGCATCGCTATCGCGAGCGGGGAACGGCCTTGCTGTACGCATGTGGGTGGGCACATGATGCGCTCGCCCTCGCTGAGCAGTTAGGAATCTGACTCCGAAGGTTCCGAGACCTCGGCCGCGTCTCTCTGCGCGCTCATCGCGGCACCGGCGGCGGCCGACGATCCGGCTCCGGCTTGCGCCGCGGCATTGGCGATGGTCACCGAAAATGCAGCGCTGGCGCGATCGTCGGCCTGAATCTGAGCGAAGATCGCGGCACCGGCTCCAGCCATGAGTTCGGCTTTGTTGGCTTCCACGCGCTCGGCTGAGCGCCGCAGCGGTGCGGTGCCACCTTGGAAATGCGGCACCACGTAGCGGGCGAACAGTTCCCAACTGCGGTGGTTGGCCTCGGGGCTCACCCAGTCGTGCACGAACCCGATCATCGTGCCGAAACCTCCGGTCAGGTCCCGCAGCGATTCGAGTGCGGCGATCATGTCGTCGGGCGTCCCGACGATCGCGGCGCCGGCACCGGCGGTGCCATTCGTGGTGGCGGAATCGAGCAGTTCCCACTTGTCGTCGGTGTGGTGCGCGTCCGGTCGACCGAGGACACGGACGTTGTACTCGTTGTTCCATCGCTGCAACCCGTCGACGGCCTCGTTGCGCGCTTGGTCCGCCGAATCCGCCAGATGGAAAGCGGTGAGGACTCGCCAGTCGTCGCGTGACACGGTCTGCCCGTGCTCTGTCGCCGCCGCCTCGGCGAATGACCATTGCGTCGGGAGCGCGAGGAGACCCTCGGAAGAGTTCGACGCAATCGACAGCGCACCAATGCCGTACTTCCCCGCGAGCTTCATGCCGCTCGGCGAGATCGAAGATGCCACCGTCATCGGAATGCGCTCCTGATGCGGCAGGACCTGGAGCTCTGCGTCGTTGAGCGTGAACCAATCGCCGTGGTGGGTCACAGTCTCACCGGCCAGCAGTCGGATGATCACGCCGAGAGCCTCGTCTTGCATCGCGCGCTGGCGCATCGGATCGAGTCCCAACATCGCGGCATCGCTCGGCAACGCGCCGGGGCCGCTCCCGAAGATCAACCGGCCGTGCGATTGGTGATCGAGTTGCACCAGGCGTTGCGCCACCATGAACGGGTGGTGGTAGGGCAACGAGACGACTCCGGTGCCGAGCTTGATCCGACTGGTGCGCTCGGCCAGCGCGGCCAGGAAGATCTCCGGGCTGGCGATCACCTCCCAGCCGGTCGAGTGGTGCTCACCGCACCAGAACTCGTCGATCCCGAGTTGGTCCAGGTGCACACCGAGCGCGAGATCACGCTGCAGGAGATACGTGAAGTTCTCCCCGACGGGATGGTGCGGCGCGAGGAATGCGCCGAATCGCATGCGTGACATTGATGCCTCTTCAGTTCGGGTGCTGAGTTCCTACACCATGTGGAACACAGCCCGAGACGTCAGCTCGAGTGGAGGAGGTCCTGGTATTCCGGATGACTCTCGATGTACTCCGCGACGTACCAGCAAGAAGGCACGACGCCGAGCTTTCGAGCCCGGAGGTCGTCGAGCGCTCCGGCAACCACGAGCGCGGCGATCCCGCGACCTCGAAATGCCTCGTCGGTGAAGGTGTGATGCATCACGACGTGATCGGGCATGGTTCGGTATTCCGCCGCACCGACAACCTGCCCGTCCAACACAGCTTCGTAGCGGTGGACTTCTGGCGCGTGGCGCACCGTCACGGTCGCAGCAGCAGCAGCGGGATCAGCCATTCCAGTCACGGTTCCCTTCGGAGACTGCGGGCAAACGTGTCGAGCGCGTGAGCGCTTCGAGAATCGAGACGTCCAGTCGTGTGACCACGGACGCCTCGGCAAACAGTTTGACCGGGACCTCGGCATGGGCACACCTCCGAAACCTCGCCAGAATGGGCCGGACGACGAAGGAGTGCGACATGAATTACAACGACATGATGCGGAACGTGGCCGGCTCCACCGGCCTCACCCGCAAGCAGGCGGATGAAGCGGTGGTGACCACGCTGACGGTGCTCGCCGAAACCATCTCGGCCGAGGAGACACGCGATTTGCTCGCTCAGCTCCCGAAATCCATCCGTGATCGCGTTCCCGTCAGCGGCACCACGATCGAGATGCGCCCCATCGAGTTTTTGGCCCGCGTCGCAGATCTCACCGTGAGCGCGACGGAAGTCGCCGCCGAAACATCGGTTCGCGCCGTGTTCTCGGTGTTGACCCAGGCGGTGAATGCCGGCGAGATGAACGACATCGCTGAAGAACTCGGCGATGCGTACGCGGACTTGCTCGATCGCACCGACCGGCTCGAGCGCGAGGAAGCGAGGGAGCTGGCAGAGGAAGCGACTCTCGCCCGCATCGAAGCAGCGAAAGCGATCCTCGAAGCGCCCGACCCGCTCCTGACCTCAGGCAGGACCGAGCCGGCGACCACCTTCGGCAAGCCGAGTGGGTCGGTGCGCGATCTCGTGTTGTCCGTCCCGGCCGCGGTGGCGCACGTCGTCGTGTCGCTCTTGCGTCGCCCGGTCCAAACGGGCATGGATCTCGTCGCACTCGTCCGCCGCTGACTCATTGACGACCCAATGACCGCGGAGCGAGAATTTGCGACTTCGCGTCATGGGTCGACACCTTCTCCCCCGTCTTCACACGACTCGCTCGCGACCCGAAAGTCGCGATCCGAGTCGGCGGCGCGATTCGTGGCGTCGAGGCTGTCGATGAATGTCAGCAGCCGGTCCGCGAATACCTCCGGCGCTTCAACCGGGAGCATGTGCCCGGCGTCTTCGATGACATCCGTCGTGACCTGAGCGATCAACCGCCGTGAGCGCTCCACTGCGCGATGTGCTCGGTTCACCGGACTTCGTCCACAAAAGATCAGGAAACACGGCGTGCGGATCGTGCGGAGGTCGTCATCACTCATGCGCTTCGGCGTCGGCAGACGCCCAACGAACGTGCGAAGTCCCGTCACCGCAAGATCGAGCAGCGGTTCCGTCGGAATCGTGCCGTTGTTGAGACGTCGCAAGAGTCGGTAGAGCGCCTGATCCGACTTCGCGATTGCGAGCAGGCTGTCCGGCAGAATCTTGATGAGGAAACTCAGCTGGCCTCGTCCGATCGCGTTCGGCGGATCGACGGAGGTGACGCTGGCGAGCCGCCACGGGGACCGTTGAGCATGGTTCAGAGCGAGCCATCCGCCGTAGGAGAGTCCGACAAGGTGGACCTGCTCGAGCCCCAACGACTCGAGCACTTCATCGAGCCAGATCGACATTTCCTCTCCCGAACGAACTGGCGTTGTCTGCTCAGTGCGTCCGACGTCGGCGACCGTATCGATGGCGAAGACGGGATGGGTTGCGCTCAACGCCTCGATGTTCGCGAACCATGACGGTGACGCCACCGCGAGTGCGTGAAGCAACACGATCGGCGTTCCGACATCGTGCCCCGCACACAAGACGTGGGTAGCTCCGTACCGAGTGGCGACGTCGACATGCTTGGGCGGAACCTTCCAAGCTGCGAGCGCGTTGTCGTACGCCTCGTGGAACCGCGCCCTCGCTTGATCGTTGCGAAAGCGTCCGATCTTGCGAGGGTTGACCGTCAGAGCACTCGTCATCTCACTACCAGTCGTACGCCGTATAGGGATGGCTATACACTGTACGAGTGTCATCGTCTCGTCAAGCCCCAACTCCACCGTTGCCGGCTCAGAACCTTTGGGTCCTCTCCGGACCCGAACCTCCTCGCGACGCGGTACTCGGAACTCGGAAGACGTCTCGCGCGGACGGGCTCACCCGTCATCGGGTCGTCACGGCTGCGACCGCGTTGGCCGACTCTGAAGGCCTCGAGGCGGTATCGATGCGGCGCGTTGCGCGCGACCTCGGGGTGAGCCCGATGGCGCTGTACTGGCACGTCGCGAGCAAGGAAGATCTGCTTCGACTGATGGTGGACGCAGTCGAGGGCGAGATCGAGATTCCCCAACCTTCCGGTGACTGGCGCGCCGATCTCACCGCCACTGCGCACGGCTACCGGGAGACCCTGCTCCGCCACGGATGGATGACGAGTCTCATCGGCCATCGACGTTCGCTCGGACCCAACGAGCTCCCCCATATCGAGAACTCGCTCGCGGCGCTCGACCACCTCGGCGTGACGATTCGGCAGGCCTTCAACGTTCTCATGGCGGTCGAGACCTACTACCTCGGCTTCGCGATTCGGGAACAACAAGAACTCGCTGCGGAGCGGGCGAACACCCGATTGAGACCTGCCCAGGTCCGAAAGGCGATCATGGGCGAAGCAGCCAGGCTGCGGGCCGAAGACCTCTACCCGCATGTCGCCGAACTCTTCGAGGAAGGGCAGTTCCTGACGCGCGATGAGCGGTTCGACTTCGGTCTCGCCCGGCTCCTCGACGGCATCCAGGCCGACCTGCAGGCCGGAGTCGCGAGCAAGGTCGAGCCCTGAGCGACCAGGCCTCGCAAATTCGCTCGCCCCCGGAAGGGTTCTGCGACGAGACTGGTGGACATGACAACGGGGGCAGCGCTCGAAGTCGAGTCGGTGGTCAAGCGCTACGGCGATCACCTCGCACTTGACGGCATCAGTTTGGTGGTCGAACCAGGTGAAGTCTGTGGACTGCTCGGACCGAACGGTGCCGGCAAGACCACTCTGGTTTCGATCGTGGCCGGGCTGCGGGCACCCGATGCCGGTCGCGTCACCGTCGCGGGCATGAACATGGCCACCGACGGACGCGCCGCTCGCGAACAGGTCGGCCTCGCCGCGCAGGAGACCGGGATCTATCCAACGGTGACGGTCAGGGACAACCTCGTGTTGTTCGCCGACCTCGCCGGCTATCGGAACCCGTCCAGGGACCAACGTGTCGAGGAAGTGGCCGACGTGTTGGAACTCACCGAGTTCCTCCCCCGCCTTGCTCGTCACCTCTCCGGTGGCGAGAAGCGGCGGCTGCACACCGCGATGGCTCTGATTCATCGCCCTTGCGTGCTCCTGCTCGACGAACCCACGACGGGCGTCGATGTCGGCACCCGAGCGCGCCTCCTCGCTGCGGTCACCAGGCTCGCCGCCGAGGATGGGACGGCGGTCGTGTACTCCACCCACTACCTGCCCGAGATCGAAGCGTTGGGCGCCACCGTCGCCATCCTCGATCGCGGCCAGCTGCTGGCGCGCGGATCGCTCACCGACTTGGTCACGGCCCACGGATCCGGCGCACTCGAGGTCACGTTCGACGGTGACGCCCCGCATCTCAGTGACTTCCCCGTCGAGATCGATGGGTCTGTGCTCCGCCTCACCACGGACGAACCGAGTGCGGTGATGGGCTCGATCATCGGGCACCTCGGCGCCGACGCAGACCGAGTGCTGTCCGTCGACCTGAAGCGGCCGAGTCTCGAGAGCGTGTTCATGAAGCTCACCGGTCGTCGGTACTCGGCGGACGACGAGACGGCGGCAGTGGGGAGTTCGCAATGAGAGGATCCAGCCTGCGGAGAATCCTCGCGATGGCGCGCCACGATCTGCGGATCTTGGGTCGTGATCCGGTGTTCCTCGTGATCTTCACGTTGATGCCGATCGGGTTCATGGCGTTCACGAAGGGCGCCTTCGGCGCGGCGATGAGCATCAAATACCCAGGAGCCGGGATCAACGGTGCGGAACAGGTGGTGCCCGGGTCCGCAGTGCTCTTCAGCGGGTTCCTCGTCGGCAACCTGGGGTTCGCAGTGTTTCGCGAACACGGTTGGGGCACATGGGAACGTCTGCGCGCGAGTCACTTGGAAACCTGGGAGCTCATGCTCGGCAAGAGCATCGCTCCCATCCTGTCGCTCGCCGTCCAACTCGTCGTCATGCTCGGACTCGGCGCGGTCATCTTCGACCTCCACGTCAACGGTTCGATCGCGGCGTTCATCGCCGTCGCCGCGATGCTCGCGGTGATGGAGGTCGCACTCGGGTTCATGCTGCTCGCAATCTGCCGATCGATTCTCCAGTTGAACGCGGCGACCAACCTCGGCGCAATGCTGCTGTCCGGAATCGGAGGTGCCGTCACGCCCGTCTACCTGCTCCCACAGTGGGCGCAGCGCGTCGCGCCGGCGACCCCCACCTACTGGGCTATGCGCGGGTTCCGCAGCGTCATCATCGGCAGCGGTGGCTTCGGCGCCGTGGCACTTCCGATCGCGATGCTCAGCGGCTTCACCGTCGTCTTCGCAGTGATCGCCGCACTGCGTTTCGGCGTCGAAGAGTCCAAGGTCTCCTGGGCCTGACCACTCGTACAACGGCCGCAGGACCATCGCCACGCTCGTGTCACGCACCGAATGAGAGGGCAGCGCATGGTGTCGACCCGATCTCGCGCATTCTCGTGGATTGTCTTCGTAGTCCTCGTCGCCTCGTGCGGCGCTGCAGGTGCACCGCGTGTCAGTGCGGGAGAGAACGACACGCCGGACTCCACGCGCAACGACGGAACACCGTGGACCTTCGCCTCGGTGTACTGCGGCACAATCGACGCCAACAGCATCTGGAGCGGGACCGGCACCTTCACGCTGACGAGCCCCGCCGGCGACACCCTCGCCGGCCGCAGCACCAGCCAGGCCAAGATCCCGAGCACCGGGGTGCCGTACCACCTCGACATCGAGAGCGGCACCGGCAGTTTCACCGGCGCGAGCGGTCCTTGCACCGTCGACGAACACCTTGCTCCGATCGTCTTCGGGGTCCAGCGACACTCCGGCAGGTTCACCTGCACGCTGACCACGCCGGCGGGCACTGGGAGTCGAGTCGGTCCCTCGGGCAGGAGGCCTACCGGCCCGTATCGACGAGTTCGAGGTCATCGGCGGACAGCAACTTCATCAGCCGCTCTTGCACCTCGCGAAAGCGCGGCGAGTCGATGATCGAACCCCGGTCCCAGGGCCGGTCGATCCCGAGGTCGATGCCGAGGGCGGGATAACGCCGGCGGAGTTTGGCGTCGTCACCGTCGCTCCATCAGTGAGTCGGAAGCGATCTCCGAGATGCTGACCTAGCGTGTGCCGTCTTGGGAAGGAGCCGCTGATGCCGACACTGCACATCGAGCACGCCATCACCGACCGCGAGACTTGGCTGGGTGCGTTCGCTCGATTCGCCGAGGCCCGCAAGAACGCCGGCGTCGTGTCACAACGGGTGCGGCAACCCGTCGATGACGCGAACTACATCTTCGTCGATCTCGAGTTCGAGACCACGCCCGCCGCCGAGGCGTTCAAGACATTTCTCGAAACCGTCATCTGGCAGTCCACGGATCTCTCACCGGGGCTTGGCGGCGTACCGATCGCTCGCATCCTCGAAGACCTGGACGCAGCCGGCTGAACGGTCGAGCGGTAGGAGGATCGGACGATGCGAAAATCTCGGCTGCACATCGGTCGGGAGTTCAACCGCGATCTGGGCTTGGTGTTCAACGAGGTAGCCGAGGTGTACGACCGGGTGCGCCCTGCCTACCCCGACGAGCTCTTCGAAGATCTCGTCGCGATCACTGGGCTGAACCACCGAAGCTCCATCCTCGAAGTCGGCTGCGGGACCGGCCAGGCGACACGATCGCTCGCTGCACTTGGCTGCTCAATTGCCGCTGTCGAGCCCGGCGAAGCCCTCGCAGCACTCGCCCGTCACAAGCTGGAGGCCTTCCCGAACGTCGAGATCGAGACCACAACGTTCGAACAGTGGCACGACCGCAACCGGCGCTTCGACATCCTCGTGGCCGCATCGTCGTGGCATTGGGTCGACCCATCGGTCGGGTGGCGTCGCGCACACGATGTCCTCAAACCTCGCGGATGGCTGGCACTCCTCGGCAACGTCGTGGCCCGGCGTCCCGGCGAACTCGAGGTCTACGCCGAGTCCGCAGATCTGCACGAGCGGTTCTGCCCCGGCAACCCGGACTGGGGCCATCCACCTCGACGCCGACGTTCGCGAGCCGCTCCTCGATGCAATCGCCGATCGCATCCGCTCGCGCCTCGGCGACCGCGCCCCGCGGCGCTACCTCAGCATGCTGCGCGCCGGCCGACGCCGCGACTACGGGAGCTCGTAGCGAACAACACTGCAAGGTTCGGCCCCCGAAATTCCTGTGAGAGCCTCAATAACTCCCGAGTGGGTGACGACCCCGACGGTCCCGACGGTCCCAGGCGTTCGCGTATCGCGTGAGCACCGAAGTAGCGCGCCTGCGAACCGACGAGTGCGGCTCCCAGGATCGCTCCTGCCCGACCGGCCATTCGCCTCCGCATGCCTGCAGCTCTTCATACGCACGTCGAGGTACCTCGCCGTCCGACCAAAGCTGTGAGAGGTCCGGAACCCACTCGTGAAGATCGAGCTCGACCTCGACTCTCGTGGGTAACCGCGCGGAAATGACCATCGCCGTGTGCATTGCTCGAGCCATCGACGACGTCACGAGGAGATCCAGTCCCCCAGACTCTTCGAGCCGCACTGCGAGCGCCTCGGCATCACTGACGCCTTGTGCTGACAGTGGCAGCAGATCGATGCCGTGCCCACGAAATCGCCCAGGATGGGAGTCGTAGTCCACGCTTCCGTGACGGATCAGGAGGAAAGGCACGAGTGGAATGTTCGCGCTCGGAGACCGACACTCGCTGCTTTCGGTCAACGACGAATGCCCGCCACAACACTTCGGTACTGGTTGATCGCATCGACCGGGAGCTCCGACTTGGGTGGGACCAGCGCGCAGGCGACATCCCTCATGCTCGCGGCTTCGGTCACGCTCCAGCCGGAAGACTCCACGAGTTCGCATGCCTCGTGACGATCGACGCGCAGCCGGAGCGTCTCACCACTTCCACTGCGAAACAGGCGCTGTATCGTCATGAGCCTCCGGTCCTTGGCCGTCCCCGCGTTCGCCGGCGGGTGGAAGTCGAGCGTGATGCGACTGCCGGCCGCGCTGCCGTCGGCCAGTCCGAAGAGTTGGTCGCGAAGCAGCTCCGCGGTGAGATACATCGTCAGGCCTTCCAAAATGAAATGCGCCGGCTGCGACGCATCGAACCCGTGCGCCGCGAGCTCGACGGCCGCACTCTGATCGCGAAGATCCGCTGCGACGTACGTGGGTCCGGCTGACGGAGCGCGTGCGATCTTGTCCAGCTGCGTGGTCTGGGCATCGAGCTCGTAGAAACGAACTCCGTCGCGACGGAATCGCCAGGCACGCGTGTCGTACCCCGCGCCGATCACCGCCACCTGAGTGATGCCGGCATCGAGTGATTCGGTCAGTTGGAGGTCGTGCCAGAGGACTCGCGCCGCGAGCCCGGCTCTCGTCACCCGACCCGCCCGCGCCGCCGCCGGCCATCGTCCAACCGTCCGAACGAACGCCATCCAAAACGGCGTGAGCAGATCACGAGCGAACGGATCGTCCAACACTCCGCTCTCGGTCAACACTGCGCGCTCCGCCGCAACCCCCTGCGCGGTCCGCGATCGCTTCGCCCCGGGCATCGAGTCATCGTAAGTGTGCGATGCCGACCTCGCGCCAGCCTCGGACGTCAGGCGTACGTATGGTGACGCCGGTGCTGCGAGACTTCCGACCGAGTGACCAGCACGCACTACTCCGTTGCCGCAACTCACCGACGCCAAGGTCTCGCCCGCGGTGTCGTCGAGGAACTCATTCGAAGAGCGCGACGGCGGAGCATGTCTGAAGTCCGGGTCCTCACGGACACGCCGTGGACAAGCGCCGTTGCGCTGTACCGCGCCTGCGGTTTCACCGACCTCGGGAGCGACGGCGCCGACACCCACTTCGTCATGACACCCTGAACTCGGGCGAGCAGCACCAACCGATGCGAGGTCGGAGCGTTCGCCAGCGCGTATTTCTCCGTACGACGGCTACCGGCTGGTACCGGGTCGTACGCCGATGGCTGCGAGCTTGTGCCACGACCGCTCGACGATCAGCGGATAGCTGTGCAAGTAGTACGGCAGCGCGGCGCATGCCTGATTGATCGCCGCACCGCGGCTTCGAGCCAGGGTGGCATCGTCCACGTCGAGTGCGTCGAGGAATGCGCGGCGAGAGTCTTCGGTGAACAACGGCGACCAGACGACCTGCACGTCGACCGCCGGGTCGCCCGCGCACGCCGAGCCCCAGTCCACGATGCCGCAGAGCCGACCGTGGCGTACGAGGCAGTTCCCCTCTAGGTCGCCATGGACCCACACCGACGTGCCGCCGTGCGGTGTTGCATCGAGGGCCTCCTCCCACACGGCGACAGCAGCTGGAGCGTCGATCAGATGACTCGCTCGGTCGATGGCAGCGCGGGTTGCGGCGTCGTATTCGGCCAGTGGTCGCGCCCGGTTCGTCGCCGCCGGCGCGTCGGTCGCAGGCACCGCGTGAAGTTTCGCGACAACGCCGGCGAGCTCGGTCGCGAACGCGACCGGATCGTCGAACCGGTTCAGTGCGGCACCCTCGCCCGGAATCCAGCGATGAACCGCCCATCGGAACGGATAGTCATGACCGGGTTCACCGACGGCAACCGGTACGGGCACGGCGACGGGAAGGTGCGGGGCGAGTCGTGGCAACCACTTCGCTTCGAGTTCGACCTGACCGGTAGCCCAGCGAATACGAGGCAGACGCACGACGAGGTCGGCGCCCACGCGCCAGATGGCGTTGTCGGTCCCCCACGGCTCGACGGGAATCAGCGGCAGGGTGGCGAGCTCGGGCATCTGAGTCGCGAGCAGACGGCGGACCAACACGTCATCGATCTCGACCTCGTCGTCGTGCATGCGCAGCGCCACGATCACCATCTTGTCGAGGGACCCGGTGACGGTGCGAACGATTTGGATCCACCTCGATGCGTCAGTCGCCTCGCAGTCTCCTCACCATCATTCGGCGCGAACGCTCATCGTCATCGAGGTGTCGTTGAGCGAGTGGCCATCCACCCGGAACCGATCGGGCGTGTGACCCAGCACCTGGAAACCGAGACCCTCATAGAGAGCTCGAGCACCCGGGTTGTCCGAGTACACGCCAAGGTCGATCCAGTCGATCGTCGGTTGATCGCTGGCCCACGCAATCGCGGTCTCCAAC
>JANLTQ010000357.1:0-2195 GCA_031363005.1 Acidimicrobiia bacterium
GCACTCGTAGAAGTGGTGCTCCAACCCGCGGCGAGTGCGATCGGTCGCCTGCGCGGCGAGCCAATAGGTCACGACCCCACGCCCACCCCCGTCAACGACGATCTGCAGGTTCGTATCGTGCTCGGGAACGACTACCCGACCCGTCACCCAGTTGGCCGTGTCGATCGCGAGGGCAAACGGCGCGGTATTTCCGGGACTCCACTCGAGCAGCGGCACGACACCCGCGCCGGCCGGCCGGATTCCAGCGACATATGACTTTTCGGTTTTCGTTCCCTGCTGCACCATCAGTGGGCGCTGAGCCACTTCGTCGGGCGCACCCGCGAGGACCGCGTCAACTACGGGCGCCCAGTCGTTGACGAAGGGCTCGTAGCCCGGATAGTGGCAGTAGGTGACAGCACCGCGTGCGATGCACTGATCGGCTCGCCTATCCGTGAAGTCGTTGTCCATCACCCACGACGTGACCGCGGCCGCGATGAGCGCACCCAGGCACAATCCTGCGCCGACGGACAACGCGAGCGGCTCCCACCATCGATGGGTCCATCCGCCCATGAGCACCGCAGCGAACGCGAACCCACCGACGAGCACCACGAGCACCCCCAGCTCGACTCGGGGCCAGCCGACACCATCCCGTAGGCGATACCAGCCCACCGCGGCCACACTCGCCGTCGCCGCGAAACCCACACCAACCGCTCCGAACCGAGCCGCGGCTCGCAGCAGCCGCGGCTCATCACGCTCGGCGGCCCGGCGCCCGACTCGGAACCCGACGAGAGCAGCGCACCCGGCAAGTATCGCCAGCGAAAGCCCGATGAACACCGTGTCGTGACGGAACAGCACCGGACGGTACTGGGCCACCAGCACGACGGCGGCGACGATGGCCAGGAGAGTTCCCATCGTCAAGAGCACCGCGTCGAGCACCAGGCCGCGGTGCGCGTCTCCGACCTGCGATGTACTCACTGCGCGCTCCTCGTCATCTGCCATGGCCGCCCGTCCGAACCGCGATGGTCCTTCACTTCACGGACGCACCCATCGCCGTACCGGGTGACCGGCATCTCGATGCGGTCCGGCGTGACTCCGCGGAGCGCCTTGTGAAGGTTCGTCAGCGATCAGGTGTCAGCCTCGGCTTCATTCTGATGGTGCGGGAGATGTCGCTGGCCGGTCGGATGATGGGTTGGTAGCCGCGCCGCTCGAGGCGGACGACGGCGTCGGGACCGACGCCAAGGAGGATGAACGTCCCGTTCGGTCCGGTAGTCATGAAACGAGGTTGTACGGACGTCGGTATTCGCGGGCCTCACGCTCAGGCGCGACCTGGCGTTTCGCAAGTGAGCACCGCGCACGTTGCCGGGTAGAACATGATCGCCGAAGTGGTTGCATCGATCGGACACGCGAAGCCACGTCTGAAAATGATCAATACAGCTAGCCGGTTGTCGATCCATGCCTGTCGCGAAGTCCTGCCACGAACCCAGCCACGAGATACGGCAGCACCACGAAGAACATCGAGTACTTGGCCACCGCGAATGTCGTCGTGATAATGGGTACTGGGGCATCGACGTCACCCCGGATCATGACGGTCATGCCGACGTTCTCGACGGCGTCGAACACTGCCGCCGCCAGCGCCACCCACGCCACCACTGACGCCCACTGCGCCGCACCATCTCTCCCGGCTCGCCGACGAGCAGGAACGGCAACCAGGCGAGCAGCTACACCACGGACACTGGCAGGGCGAGGCGGCCGGACGGGATGCGGGTGAAGGGCATGGCGATCATGCGCCGGAGTCTCGCGGCTGCCGATTCTCCTTCGCTCCTTCTGGCGACCACGAAGGTTCGTTCGCACGGTGGCTCACGCTGTCGGAGGCAACAGAGCCGATCCTGTGACGCTGCGAGTGTCGGGCTGTTCGTGTTCGCGGAGGAAAATGACGCAGCTGATGGCGATCCACGGAAACAGGGCGAGACCGACGGCTCCGTGGTCGGTTGGTGTGAACGCGATCGCAGCGACCGCCAGGACGGCCCCGACCCACGCCATCGTCCGTGGGAGAAGCCCAACGAGGAATGCGGCGGCGCTCATCGTGGCAACGAGACCAATCGCAGCCCACCCGAGCAGGGCGGAGACTTGACCCTCGACGATTGTGATGGCGCGTATCGCTTCGGCGAGAACAGCCGGATCGCTGATCGTCGTGGCCGCCAACCGCAACGACCCGT
>JANLTQ010000096.1:0-2388 GCA_031363005.1 Acidimicrobiia bacterium
CACGACCGTGATCCTGCCCGCCCGCAACGGGCCCGATCTGGAGGACGTCCCCGAAGCGGTGCGCGAGCGGATGACGTTCCACCTCGCCGAGAACGTCGGCCAGGTCCTCGAGTGGGCCCTCGAAGCCGCCGTATCGGCTTCTTGACGGCTCGTCCGCTCGTTTCTTCGGCGGCTCCGCTCGCTGCTCTGTCGGAGTGATTGGGCGGGAGCTCGCTGCGCCGCGGCTCGCCTCCGCTCCGCTGCGGCTCGGGAGTGAGTCGACCGAACTCTGTGGCTCAGGTGGTCGGGACCGTGGGCTTCGTGACCGGCGGCAACGTGCTCGTCGACGTCGACGAAGAGGTGGTCGACGAACTCGTCGTGGAGGACGACGTTGTCGAGGACGATGTCGAACTCGAGGTCGAACTGGTCGACGAACTCGACGAGCTCGACGTCGAGGCCGGCAGAGTCGACGTCGTGGTCGTGGTTGTCGGCGATGCCGTCTTGTCTTCGGTGGCCTTGCCGATCGCCACGCCGAAGCCCGCAACCTCGAGCAACAACACGAACGCAATCCCCCACACCCCCGCCGGCCTCATGCCTTGTCCGCTCTTGGCCCTGCGGACGCCAAGACGGCGCCACTCGCTGACGCACGAACCGCATGCTGCGCCGTCGCCAGCGCTCGTGTCGCTGCCGCTCGGGCCACGCTCCGCCCGCGCCTCGTCGGCCGCGAACATCGTCGGACGTCGCTCATGCCGTGGCCATCGTCATAAAGGCGCGGAGTTCACGCTCGACGTCGGGACCGCACGGCTGGTACAGGATCTCGGTCGTGCCAGCGGCGGCGGTCTGATCGAGCCGAGCGCGCAGGACGTCGGCCTCGCCGGTCCAGGTGAAGTTGGTCAAGCCCTCGCCGGAGAGCAGCGGGCGTTCGCGTTCGGTCACGTTCACCAGATGATCTTCATGCGTGGCGAGGTGCCGGACGTGGACCGGGATGCGTTCCAGCTCTTCCCGCCACTCGGCTCCGCCGGGGAGCCCGTCAACGGCGTGCGGATCCGCCTCGTACATCCCGTGGTAGACGACGCTGAGCGCCGGGCCGGCCGCGAGCAACGCTCGGTCCGATCCCGGCGACTCCCCCGAGTCCAAAACGGTGCCGAACGCCAGCAACGCACACCATTCGAACTCGGGATAGCTACCAAAGATCGACATCACACCGTCACCCAGTTCACGGGCGACGGCAAACCCCTTGGGCCCGTTCGCCGCCACGAGAATCGGCACCGGTGCAACGGTGAGGTAGCCCGCCGGCGGGATCAACTTGGTGACCTTGCCGTCGACGATCATTTCTTCGCCGTTGAGGAGGCCCTTCACCTGCGCGATGTAGGTACGCGTCTCGGCCCAGGTGAGCGGGCGCTGGCCCATCGTCATCCGTGCGGTGAAGCCAGTACCGATCGCGACGGCGAGCCGGCCGGGCGCAAGGTCGGCGACCGTGGCGATTGCACTCGCCTGCGTCACCGGATGGCGCAGATTCGGCACCAACACGCCGGGCCCGATACCGATTCGAGCCGTGTTCTCGGCGATGCGCGCGAGATGCACCCAGACGTCGCCGTACAACGCTGGTGAGTCGTACAACCAGATGCGCTCGTACCCGAGCGACTCCGCCAACTGCGCGTGGGCGACGACGTCGGGCCCGGGCGGGAACGCGCACGAGATCTCCATTGATGTGGTCACGCTTGGTCTCCGAAGAGTTCGGGGCGGCGGTGATCGCCGCTCGGCAGGATGGAACGAATGTGATGGTGCTGATCGAGGTCGAGGTCTGCGGCAATGAAGCAGTCGCGGTCCGGCGCGGTGGCGAGCACGATGCCCCACGGGTCGACGATCTTCGACCGGCCGTGCCAGTGCAGTTTCTCGTTGGAACTCCCCCGCTGATTCGGGGCGATCACGAACACCTGGTTCTCGATTGCCCGCGCCCGCACCAGCGGTTCCCAGTGGTCCTTGCCCGTCGCCGCGGTGAACGCCGACGGCAGCACGACCGTGTTCGCGCCTCGATCCAGGTGGGCTCGGAACAACTCGGGAAAGCGCAGGTCGTAACACGTGGCCATGCCGATCCGGAGTGCTCCCGCATCAGCCACCACGACTTCGTTCCCCGCGGTGATCGTGGCGGACTCACGATGATGCGCACCCGGCACGTCGACATCGAACAGGTGGATCTTGCGGTACGTGGCCACGATCGAACCGGTCGGATCGATCAGGCACGATGTGTTGTGGAGATGCTCGCGGCCCCCTTGGGCGCTGCGTTCGACGATGCTGCCGGCGAGCAAGGTGATCTTCCGGGTTGCTGCGAGGTCTCGTGCCCACGTGATCGTGGGACCGTCGAGTGGCTCCGCGCCTTCACGGAGTTCCCGCGCACTCCCCCAGCGG
>JANLTQ010000104.1:0-9090 GCA_031363005.1 Acidimicrobiia bacterium
CGTCGAGTTCGAGCACGAGGTCAACCGTGGACGCGCCGTTGCGGCCACCCAACCCGAGACGGCTGCGCACATCCTCGAAGCGGCGCTGACCCGGTGGCGGGGCGAGCCGTATACCGACGCGTCCGCTGCCGAATGGGCCCACGCTCCACGCGAACGGCTGGGCCAACTGCGCCTCGGCGCCGGTGACGACCTGCTCGTCGCATGGCTCGCGCTTGGAGACCACGATCGCGTCGTCGCCGAAGCCAACCGGCTGATCGCGGAGTACCCGCTGCATGAACGCCTCTGGGCGCACCTCATGCTCGGTTTGTACCGGTCCGGTCGCCAGGCCGACGCGCTGCGCGCCTTCACCCACGTACGGGAACTGCTGGCCGACGAACTCGGCATCAATCCCACCGCCGAGTTGGTCCAACTCGAACAGGCGATCCTCGACCAACGCGCCGATCTGCTCGAGACCCACGGTTCCCCAACCCGCGCGACTGCGAACGTCGTTCTCCCGACGGGCGTCTCGACGTTTCTCCTCACCGACATCGTGGGTTCGACTCGCATCTGGGAACGAGAACCGGAGGCCATGGGCGCCGCGCTCGCCGAGCACGACCGCGTCATGCGCGACGTCGTCGGCACCTGCGGCGGTGTGCTCCTCAAGGCCCGGGGCGAGGGAGACTCGACGTTCAGTGTCTTCACGCGGGCCAGCGATGCGGCCCTCGCAGTGCTCCACGTCCGACGCGCGTTGCGGGACGTCGACTGGCCGACCCGAGAACCCCTCTCGGTCCGAATGGTGCTCCACACCGGTGAAGCCCTCGAACGCGACGGCGACTACTACGGCCGCACGGTGAATCGTGCCGCCCGGTTGCGCAGCATCGCCGAGGGTGACCGCCCGCTCGTCAGTGCGGCCACCGCGCAGCTCCTCGCGGACGCACTTCCCGAGGGAATGCATCTGGTCGAACTCGGGATGCGGGAGCTGCGGGACCTCGATCGCCCCGAACTCGTGTACCGGCTCATCGATGACCACCTGCCGCCCGCGCCGACGGGCGAAGACGCGGCGGTGCTCGAGCCCGCCTTCGACCTCCCCGAACCACCACGGCTTCGCAGTGCGCGAGTGTTCGTCGGTCGCTCCGGACCGCGCGACCGCCTCCATTCGCTCGCCGCCGAAGCCGAGCGCGGTGAGCGACAGCTGGCGCTGATCGGGGGCGAACCCGGGATTGGGAAAACGTCGCTGGCGGCCGAGGTCGCGCTGGACCTCCAGCAGCAGGGCTGGCTGGTGCTCTACGGGCGCTGTGACAGCGGCCTGAGCATTCCGTACCAACCGTTCGTCGAAGCCCTCGACTTCGTGGTGCGCGAAGCGCCTTCCGAGTTGGTCGCCATCGCCGGCACCTCGGAGTTGACCCAGGTCGAGCCGCTGCTGCCCTCAGCGCGCGACCGGATCCCGGGTCTGCCCCTCCGCGTCGAATCCGATGCGGAGACCGACCGCTACTTCGTCATGAACGCCGCTATGCGCCTCCTCACGATGCTCGGCGACATCCGCCCGGTCGCGCTCGTGCTCGACGACCTGCACTGGGCCGATGCCGGGACCCTGGCGATGTTGCGTGAACTCGCGAGCACGGCGTCGATGCGAGTACTGGCGATCGGCACGTATCGAGACTCCGAACTCGGTCCCGACTCACCACTCACGGAGACGCTCGCGCAGCTGCGCCGCCAGCCCGACGTCGAACGCATCAACCTCGCCGGTCTCGACGAGACCGAACTGGCCGCGTTGGTGGCTGCAACCGCCGGCCACGAGCTCGAAGTCGACGAGTCGACCCGTCATCTGCTCGCGGGTCTGCGCATCGAGACCAACGGCAATCCTTTCTTCGCCATCGAGATCCTGCGGTACCTCGCGTCCACCGGCGACCTCCTCCAGACCGCCAATGGCCGCTGGGAGGCGAGTGCCGATTTCGACTTCGCCGAGCTGCCGGACAGCATCCGCGAAGTGGTCACCGAGCGCATCGCACGAGTCGGCAACGACGTCGGCCCAGCACTCACCATCGCGGCGATCATCGGCATCGAGTTCGATCTGGCAGTGCTCGCGGAGGCCAACGGCGGCGGCGAAGAACAGCTCCTCGACACCCTCGAACTCGCTGATGCCGCCAACCTCGTCGTCACCGTCGGTACGGACCGGTTCGCGTTCACCCATGCCCTCATCGCCAACGCACTCGTCCAGGGCCTGAGCACCACCCGGCGCGCGGTGCTTCACCGCAAGGTGGCGGAGGCGTACGAGGCCCGGGGCTTGGCCGACACTCACGTCGGTGAGCTCGCCGGTCACTGGCTCGAAGCGCGCGGCGGCGACGCCCCGGCCCGCGCGCTCGAATACACGCGACGGGCCGGGGACCTCGCGCTCGATGCGCTCGCGCCCCACGATGCGCTGCGCTGGTACCGCAAGGCACTCGAACTGGTCGGGGACTCAGAACCTGCGTGTCGGGTGTCCCTGAACGTGCGGATCGGCGATGCGCTGCGCCAAGCCGGCGACGGGTCACACCGCGAGGTCCTGCTCGCCGCCGGCCGGGACGCGCACGAACTCGGGCTCGGCGACGAAGTTGTCCGGGCCGCACTCGCGAACTACCGGGGCTGGGCGAGCCGGGCCGGTGAGATCGACGAGGAACGGATCGCGTTGTTGGAGTGCGCGCTCACCGCGGTCGGAACGGAACGCTGCAGCACGCGCGCCCAGCTGCTCTCCGTCCTCGCCGCCGAACTCGCGTTCACCGAGGACTACGACCGCCGCCGGGAACTCGCTGACGAAGCGCTGGCCATCGCCCGAGAGCTGGGCGATCCCCGTGCGCTCACGCGGGTGCTCTCGGCGCGCGGCAACACCCTTCGGATTCCGGAGACCGCGTCCGAACGAGATACCCACTCGTTGGAGAACATGGTCATCACCGAAGCGCTCGACGACCTCGGAGCCCGGTGGGCTGCGGTGAGCGATCGCCTCACGGTGGCCATCGAGATCGGCAACATCGACGAGGTGGACCGCACCCTCGCCGAGGAGGTCGAGCTCGCGGACCAGATGCGCCAGCCGTATCAGCAATGGATCGCGTTGGTCCACCAGTCCTGGCGGGCACTGGTTGCCGGTCAGATCGAAGAGTCGGAGAGTTTCTGCACGCGCGCGCTCGAGGTGGGTACCGAGACCGGCCAACCGGATGCGTTCGTGTTCTACGCGTCGCAACTCTTTCTCTTGCGTGACGTGCAGGGCCGGCTGGACGAACTCATCCCCGCTATGGAGCAGAGCGTGGCCGAGAACCCCAACATCGCAGGGTTTCGCGCTGCGTTGGCCAAGAGCTACGTCGAGACCGGTCAGTTCGCCGCCGCCCGCCACCTCTTGGAAGCAGAGGCCGCCACCAACTTCACCTCGGTCCCGCGCGACGTTGTCTGGGGAACCACGTTGAGCATCTTCGGTGAAGTCGCCGCCGCGCTCAACGCCACCGACGAGGCCGCCGTTGTGGTGGACCTGCTCCTGCCGTTCCAACACCTCATCGCGACGAGCGGCGCGCACGCGTACGCACCGATCGCACTCGCCGTCGGTCGCGCCGCCGGGGTCCTCGGTCACTCGGAAGGCCCCGCGCTGCTCGCGTCGGCGGTTGAGACTTCTCGTCGGCTCCGGGCACCGATCTGGTTAGCGCGGGCGTTGGTCGCCCAGTCCGAGCTGACCGGCGACCTCGGCCCCGCCGAGGAGGCGTTGACGATCGTCGAGCGCCTGGGCGACACCGCCGTCGCCACCCACGCCCGCACCCTCCTCGCCGCCCCCTGACCCCGGGATCGCGTGGTCAGGGCGGGGAGAAGAAGCCGAGCTGCGCGCCGAGCGACGGCGGGATGACGACAGCCGCGTCCTCCACGTCGTCACGAATCTCCTGCGCCGTGCGAGCGCCGACGACCACCGACGTCACCGCGGGATGCACCATCCCAAAATGGAGTGCGGCCGCTCGGAGGGTGACACCGCCCGAGTGCGCGATCGTCTGGAGGTGCCGCGCCCGAGCACGAAGAGACTCCGACGCGGGGACGTAGTCGTAGGTGTCGTTCGCATCGGGGTCGGCCAGAAGTCCGCTGTTGAAAACACCCCCGATGACCACACCGACGTTCCGTTCCGCGCAGTGGGGCAGCAGCACCTCGGCGCCACTGCGGTCGAGCAGTGTGTACCGGCCCGCCAGCAGAACGCAGTCGAGATCGACGCGCTGCACGAACCGGTCCAACATCTCCCACTGGTTCATCCCCGCGCCCACGGCGCCGATGACCCCTTGCTCGCGCAGTTCGATCAACGCCGGGAACGCGCCGGTCATGGCGTCGGCCTCGTGGTCATCCGGATCGTGGACGTGGACCACGTCCACCCGGTCCAGGCCGAGACGTTCGAGACTCTCCTCGATCGATCGCAGGGTGTCGTCGCGTGAGTACGCAAAGACCGGTTCGACGTCGGGGACGTCGGTGAAGATCGCCGGGGTCGGCGCACCGGACGACGGTCTCAGCAGTCGGCCGACCTTCGTCGCCACTACGAACTCGTCCCGCGGCCGCGTCCGCAGCGCGCGTCCGAGCCGACGTTCCGCGAGTCCGTGTCCGTAGAGCGGCGCAGTGTCGAAGAACCGGAGACCGGCATCCCACGCCGCGTCGATGGTCGCGTCCGCATCGGCGTCAGTGACGATCGAGAACAAATTGCCGAGTGGCGCCGTCCCAAGACCGAGCCGCGTCACTTCCGGCCCGCGCCGGCCGAGGCGCCGACGCTCCCCGATCACACCCATTCGCGGCCGGTCGGGTAGGTCAACGCGGCCATCGACTCCGGGAGCATCTCAATCGAGTAGCCGGGCGCGTGAGGAACCACGTAGTGCCCGGCCCGGATCTCCGCCGGATCGCGAAAGTGCTCGTGCAGGTGAGCCGCGTACTCGGTGGTGCGGTCGTCGACGATGCCGCTGACGCACACGGCATCGATCATCGCAATGTGCTGGACGTACTCACAGAGGCCGAGCCCACCCGCGTGCGGGCACACCGGGATTTCGTAGGACGCGGCGAGCAGGAGCACCACCAATACTTCGTTGAGTCCACCGATCCGGCACGCATCCACCTGGCAATAGTCGATCGCCTGGGCTTGGAGCAGCTGCTTGAAGATCACGCGATTCGCCGCGTGCTCCCCCGTCGCCACACCGATCGGCGCGATCGCCTTCCGAATCGCAGCGTGCCCCAGGATGTCGTCCGGACTGGTGGGTTCCTCGATCCATCGCAGGTCGAACGGGCGCAGATGTTCGACCCAGGCGATCGCCTGAGGCACATCCCACACCTGGTTGCCGTCGGCCATGAGTTGGATGTCCGCGCCGAGTTCCTCGCGCATGATTTCGCAACGGCGCACGTCGGAGGCGATGTCCACCCCGACCTTGGTCTTGAAGCTGCGCCAGCCGTCGGCGAGGGCGGCACGACACAGGTCGCGGACCTGCTGCTCGGAGTACCCGAGCCAGCCGGCCGACGTCACGTACGCCGGGAGCCCGGCGGCGCTCAGCGACGCGACGCGATCGGACTTGGTCAGCGCCTGGGCGCGCAGGAGATCGAGCACGCGCGCCTCAGGCAACACGTCCCGCACGTAGCGAAGATCCAGCACATCGAGGAACTGCTCGGGTTCGAGGTCGGCGACGAGCTGCCACACGGGCACGCCGCGTTCCTTCGCCCAGAGGTCCCACACCGCGTTCACCAGCGCGGCGGTGGCGAGATGGATCGTGCCCTTCTCCGGGCCGAGCCAACGAAGCTGGGGATGGTTGGTGATCTGGCGCCAGAAGTCGCCCATCGAGTCGACGATGTCCGAGAGGGTGCGGCCGCGCACAAGCGGAGCGAGGGCATCGATCGCCTGGCAGCAGAGGTCGTTGCCCTGTCCGATGGTGAAGGTCATGCCGTGACCCTCGTGGGGACCATCGGTGTGCAGGACCACGTACGCAGCGGAATAGTCGGGGTCCGGATGCGCGGCGTCGGACCCGGCAAGGGTCAAGCTCGTGCGGGCCCGCAGGTCGTGCGTGGTCACCGCGGTGATACGCGTCATGCCGATGCTCCCCTGGTGGTCAGGCCGCCGTTGCGAGACTCCCGTCGCGCTCGTCCGCGTCCGCGTCGGCGCCGGGACGAGGTCCGGTACCGTACCGGCCGTGACACAACGTGTGATCATGGTCACCGGTTCGGCCGGGGGAATCGGCACCGCCATCACCAACTGGTTCGGCTCACGCGGTGACGTGGTCGTCGGCCTCGACCTCGCCGACGGCTTTGACATCACCGACCGCACGGCATGCGATCGAGCGGCTGCCGCGGCGATCGATCACCACGGTACGATCGACGTCCTGTGCAACATCGCGGGGGTCGGCGCGGTCGGAGATGTGGTGACCGCGACCGATGCGGACTGGCACCGGGTGTTCGCCGTCAACGTGTTCGGCGTCGCGACCATGAGTGCCGCCGTCCTGCCCGCGATGCGCGCCGCGGGCCGGGGCGCGATCGTGAACGCGTGCTCGGTCGCGGCGTCGGTCGGGCTCGTCGAACGTGCGGTGTACTCGGCCTCCAAGGGTGCGGTGCTCGCGCTGACCCGAGCGATGGCGGCCGACGAAGTCCGCCACGGCATCCGGGTGAACTGCGTCTCGCCGGGCACGGTGGCGAGTCCGTGGGTGGAACGGCTGGTGGCCGACGCGCCCGACTCCGACACCGCAATGGATGCGCTGCGTCGGCGGCAACCGCTCGGCCGGCTCGTGACCTGCGAGGAAGTGGCCGAGGCGGTGGGCTACCTCGCGGCGGAGACGACCTTCACCACCGGATCCGATTTCCTGCTCGACGGTGGCATCACCGGCGTACGGCTCGTCGAGTGACTCGGCATGTCTGGCCGTCCGCTCCGTGGTTGAAGAGCGCGTGCCCAGTGGGAGGCTCCCGGCCTGCTCGACTCCGCTGCGCTGCGTCTCGGTGGTGGGTCGGGATGGTCCGGCGCTTCTGGCCCTCATGTCTGGCCGTCCGCTCCGTGGTTGAAGAGCGCGTACCCAGTGGGAGGCTCCCGGCGCGCCGTCCATCTCCCTGCATCGGCAGGTTGACCGCGTGACGCTGCGGGTGGCGCTCGTGGCCGGGCCGATGTACGACCACCTGTACTCGGTGTTCGACGCCGCCGGTCTCGACGTGGAGATCGTGGTCCACGACGACCACCCCACCCTGACCCGGCGCGTCGCCGAGATGCTCACCGCTGGTGACCGGCTCGATCTCATCTCGACGCACGCCAAGTACACACCGTCCCAGTCTCCGTGGCTCCGACCGCTCGACGACCTCATAGACCCGACCGCGCTCGCCGCCTTGGCCCCGAGCGCGGTCGACCTCGGCCGGTTCGCCGGTCAGCTGTGGTGCGTTCCCCGCAACATCGACGTGCGCGTGCTGTGGGTGCGCGCCGATCGAGTTGCGTCGCCCCCCGACACCTGGGCCGACCTCGACGCAAGCGAGATCGCGTTCGGGTTTCCCGGCCGCGAGTCCGGACTGTTCGGCACGTTCTTCGAGCTCGTCGCGGGATCCGGTGGCGAACTCTTCGACGCCGATCATCGGCCGGCGATGAATACCTCCGAAGCAGTGCGCGCCATCGACCAACTCGTTCGGCTTGGCGACCGTGCGCCGGCAGACCTGCCGCACTGGCACTACGACGATGTGGACCGAGCGCTGCTCGACGGCCGAGTCGACGCGGCCGCGGCATGGCCGGGCGCGTGGGGTGCGATCAGCCGATCGGAGCTGGCGGACCGGCTCACACCTCACCTCTACCCCGCCGGGACCGAGCAGCGAGTGAGCTACTCCGGCTGCCACGGCTGGGCCATTCCTCGCACCGCGGCGGACGTCGACGGCGCACTCGCACTCCTCCATCTCCTCATCGGTCACGACGCCCAGGCGCTCGACGCGAGCGGCGGCACGATCTGCGCCCACGAGGCCGCGCTCGCCGCGGTGGTACCCGTCGACCACACCGATCGCGCCCGGCTCGAGATCACTCGTCAGACCATCGCCGAGGCGATGATCACCTACCCACCGCTCCCCCAGTTTCCCGCGATCGAAGACGCCGGTTGGTCCGCCATCCACGACGCGCTCGAACACCGCATCTCACCCGCCGAAGCCGCCGCCCGCATCCAATCCGCAGCCGAAACCGTCCTCATCCACCCGGAGCCCTGACCCCCAGCTACTCCCCACCCGGCAACTCGCACCAAATACGCAAGCCATAGCTTGCGTTTCTGGTGCGAGTTCGGGCGCTTGTGGTTCCGTCGGGAGCAGAGCGGGTCAGGCCGACGTGGGCATCCAGTTGCCGTGGGCGCCGAAGGGGATGCGTTGCGGAAGATCGATCGTCGCGACGGGCGGCGCGGCGAAGTCCTGGGCGTCCAGGATGTTGAGCGTGGTGGTCTCGGTGGTGTCCTCGTGGCTGAGCACGAGAATCCAGCCCTCGTCCTCGGCCGCGTCCGGACCGGCCGGCGCGAACACCGCCTCGCCCACATGCGTGCTCTCGCCACCGAACGCGTGCACGATCTCGGTGCCGGCGTCCAGGTCGTAGCGAATCACGTGCGGCGCCAGGATCGGGTGTGAACCCGGCCGCAGTCCGGTCACGTAGCCGTACCGCGCCCGAAGCCCCACCCGCCGATCGTCGACGCGCGGAAAGTCCCCCATCCGATCATCGAGTTGGGTCTCGCTCACGGTTCCGGTGGCTCGGTCGATGGTCCACTGCCACAGTGTCGCCTGATCACCGAGGTCGTCCATCCCACCGTCCATCAAGGAACGCGCGCGGCACACCTGGATCACGATCTCGTCGCCGCGCTCGTACGAGTTGAGCGTGTGGAACACCGTGCACGGCTCGACCTCGTACCAGGTGACGTCGGCATTCGTGCCGTTCCGAGGCATGACCCCGACGCGCGCGCCGGCCGACCGGTCGAAGCGGAACCCGCCGTGCTCGTAGGCGAACACGATCGGCAGGTCGTAGAAGATCGCGAAGTTTTCAGTGATCGTGAAGTCGTGCATCATCACCGGCCGCGGAATGTCGATCACTTCGGACTGCACGAGGTTCCCCTGTGCATCCAGCCGGTGGTAGGTGAGGTACGGCTCGGAGAGGAACTG
>JANLTQ010000106.1:0-2720 GCA_031363005.1 Acidimicrobiia bacterium
GACCGCCGGTACGCGGCTTGGGCTTGACCAGCGACCGCTCGGGCGTGGTCTTGGTGATCTCGGCGAAGTCGGACGCCGACTGGAAGCGGCGGCCGGCCGATGTGGGCTTGCGCTTGCGGATCGCCATCGTCAGCTCCCGAAGATCTCGATCGAGTCACCGGCGGCGAGTGAGACGATCGCTCGCTTCTGATCGGTGCGCTTGCCCCAGCTACCGGTGCGACGGTTGCGCTTGCGCTTCCCGGCCCGGTTCAGCGTGTTCACGTTCAGCACCGTCACACCGAAGATTTCTTCGACGGCCTGGCGGATCTGGATTTTGTTGGCGCCGCCCGCGACCTCGAACGTGTACACGTTCGCGTCGAGGCTGGCGTAGGACTTCTCGGACACGATCGGTCGCAAGATCACGTCGCGGGGGTTGCTCAGTCCGCTCATGATGCATCCCCTTCGGCGTTGGCGTCGACGACGTCGATCGACGTGGCCCGGCCACTGACGCTGTCCGTGAGTCGACTCACGATGACCTCGAGCGTCGGAGACGAGAACACGAGCCAGTCGTTGACGAGCACGTCGTACGCATTCAGTTCCTCGGGGAGGATGATCTGGACGCGCTCGCCGAGGTTTCGAAATGACTTCCACGCCGTCTGCTCGTCACGATCGAGGACCAGCAACACCCGAGGCGGGCGTTCGCCGGCGGGGCGCAGCCCGAGGGCGTTCAACGCGGTCAAGGCGTCCTTGGTCTTGGGCGCATCGAACCGCCACTGGTCGAGCACCATCACGCGACTCTCCGACGCGCGGTCCGAGAGTGCTCCGATGAGGGCGAGGCGCACCATCTTCTTCGGTGTCCGCTGCTTGTACGAGCGCGGCTTCGGTCCGTGAGCCACACCGCCACCGCGCCAATGAGGAGCGCGGATGGAACCCTGTCGGGCGCGCCCGGTGCCTTTCTGACGCCACGGCTTGGCGCCACCACCGCGCACCTCGGCACGCGTCTTGGTGCTGTGGGTTCCGGCGCGTGCTGCTGCAAGCTGCGCAGTCACGACCTGGTGGAGCACGGCCATGTTGGGTTCGGTTCCGAAGATGGCTTCGGGCAACTCAACGGAACCGGCGTCGCCACCGGTCTGGGTCTTCATCGTCAACGACGTCATCGCGCACCTGCCTTCACGGCATCGCGCAAGAAGAGCAACCCGCCGTTCGGGCCCGGCACCGAGCCCCGAACGATCACGAGGTTGCGCTCGGCGTCACCGTCGACCACTTCGAGATTGAGCGTCGTGGTCTTCACGTTGCCCATCTGGCCTGCCATCTTCATGCCTTTGAACACACGAGCGGGCGTGGCGCAAGCGCCGATCGACCCCGGAGCCCGATGCTTCTTGTGGTTACCGTGCGACGCGCCTTGGCCCTTGAAGTTGTGACGCTTCATGACCCCGGCGAAGCCCTTGCCCTTCGAGACGCCGCTCACATCCACGCGGTCACCCTTGGCGAAGATGTCGGCGACGATGGCCTGCCCGACCGCGAAGTCGCCAAGGTCGTCCACCCGGAGCTCAACGAGGTGCTTGGTCGGTCCGACACCCGCAGCGGCGAGATGGCCCATCTCGGGCTTACTCAACCGACCGGCTTTGGTCGGACCGAACGCGATCTGCACCGCGGAATACCCATCACGCTCGGGTGTCTTGAGCTGCACGACATGGCAAGGCCCGGCCTGGATGACTGTTACCGGGATCACCCGGTTTTCCTCATCCCACATCTGGGTCATGCCGAGCTTGCGCCCGAGGATTCCCTTGGAAGCCATTGTTTCGCCTTCTTCTGGTCAACCGGTTGAGACCGGCTGGCACGCGAACGCTCCGTCGGGACGAATCCCGGCGGAGCGTTGGTTCGGTTGTGCCGTACGGTTCCGTCGCGTCATGCGCGCTCGGCCTGCACGGACGTCAATTGACGAGCCAGGGGAACCTAGTCCATCGGGCCGTCCCACCACCATCTGGCGGTGAGACTGTGCCGGGGTTAGACGCCTTGGATCTTGATCTCGATGTCCACACCGGCTGGGAGATCCAGCCGTTGCAGGGACTCGACGGTCTTGCCCGCCGGCTCGACGATGTCGAGCAGGCGCTTGTGAATGCGCATTTCGAAATGTTCGCGTGAGTCCTTGTCGACGTGGGGTCCGCGAACGACGCAGTACCGGTGGATCTCCGTTGGAAGCGGGACCGGTCCCCGCACTCGGGCGCCGGTCCGCACCACCGTCTCGACGATCTTCTTCGTCGACTGATCGATGATCTCGTGGTCGTACGCCTTGAGCCGGATCCTGATCTTCTGCGCCATGGGTTTCCCGACTACTTCAAGATCTTGGTGACACGGCCCGCACCGACGGTGCGTCCACCTTCACGGATGGCGAACCGGAGTCCGTCTTCCATTGCGATCGCCTTCTGCAGCTGGATCGTCATCTCGGTGTTGTCGCCGGGCATGACCATCTCCGTACCCTCGGGGAGGTTGATCGTGCCGGTGACGTCCGTCGTCCGGAAGTAGAACTGCGGGTGGTAGTTGGCGAAGAACGGCGTGTGCCGGCCGCCTTCTTCCTTCGTCAGCACGTAGACCTGGGCTTCAAAGTCGGTGTGCGGGGTGATCGATCCCGGCTTGGCGAGCACCTGACCGCGCTCGACGTCTTCCTTCTTCGTGCCACGGAGCAGGGCGCCGATGTTGTCGCCGGCCTGGCCCTGGTCGAGGAGCTTTCGGAACATCTC
>JANLTQ010000116.1:0-3704 GCA_031363005.1 Acidimicrobiia bacterium
GCCTACCGCGCGGTGAGTACCGCCACCGTCGACCGACTGCTCGCCCGTCAGCGGGTCGGGCGCGTCAGCACTCTGGCAGTGTCCGTCGCGATCCTGCCGCTCGACTGCACGCCGGTCGTGACGCACTTCGTCGACCTCCTCACGCGCAGTTGCGCGCGCCTTGCCGGCGACGCGCACCAGGTCAGCGTCGAGGATGCCCGGCGCGTCGCCGGCGATGACCTCGACCGCGGCCGTATGGCGTCGTGGAGCAACGACCTCGAAGGTGACCACGCGCTCGTTCTGTACCTCGCCGAACCCGAGCCGACACCGTGGACCGAAGCGTGTCTTCGCCAAGCCGACCTCGTCGTCGTCGTCGGCGACGCCACGACGGGCCCGGCGCTGCGGCTCGTCGAAGGACTGGTCCACGGGCATCACCGCACGGACCGCCGTACCGAACTCGTCCTCGTCCATCCGGCGCCGACGCGTGACGCGCGCCGCACGACCCGCTGGCTCGGACCGAGAACCGTGGACCGCCACCACCACGTGCGCGACGACAACGTCGAGGACGTGGACCGCGTCGCTCGTCTCATCCTGAACCGCGGCGTGGGGGTCGTGTTCAGCGGTGGCGGGGCACGGGGGATTTCCGAGGTCGGCGTGTACGCGGCCCTGCTCGACGCCGGTATTCCCATCGACGCGGTCGGGGGCACCAGCATCGGATCCATCGTCGCCGGCGGCGCGGCGCGAGACATGACCCCAGCTGCGGTCGCGCAGCTGCTGCGCGAAGCCGTGGTCGACGGCAAGTCACCCGTCGACGTGACCTTCCCGATCGTGTCGATCGCGTCGGGAGCGCGCGTCACCGAACAGATGCGTCGGGCCGCCGACGGTCTCGATTTCGAGGACACCTGGCGGCGCGCGTTCGCCGTGTCCACCAACATCACCAAGGGCGAACCCGAGATCCATGCCGACGGTCCCGGATGGTTCGCATTGCGAGCCTCGTTCTCGATCCCCGGCGTGTTTCCCCCGATGCGCAACGCCGACGGCGACGTGCTCGTCGACGGCGGGGTGCTCGACAACATGCCCGTCGGGATCATGCGCGCCCAACACGACGGCATCAAGGTGGTGGCCATCGACGTCGGCAGTCAACGCGACGTTCGGGCCGGGGGGCTGCCGGACTCCGGCGTCGTCTCCGGCTGGCGGTGGTTGGTGGATCGGGTGAACCCACGCGCCGCCACCGATGACATGGTCGGCGCGATCAAAGTCTTGATGCGGATCACGGAGTTGGGTGGCCGCGACGAGGACAAGGGCGATCTCTACATTCGGCCCGACGTCAGCGGCGTCGCCATGTTGGACTTCGGGTCTTTCGATCGTCTCGTCGACGCCGGCTACGAGGCCGGCACCCGTGCTGCCCAGGAGTGGCTCAGCTCCGAGACGCCCCCGAAGTTCTGACCCGCGGGCCCGAACTCGGTCACCCTCGCCGGCGGGGATCCACCGGGACGAGATCGTGTCGACGTTCACGCTGAATACGCGCCACGGCTTCACGCGCCTCGGCCGTCACTCGGCGCAGTTCGTTCTCGAGCAACTCGACCCGACTCTCCAACTCGAGGATGCGCCGGACCCCGGCGAGGCCCACGCCTTCGTTCGTCAGTTCTTGAATCCGACGAAGCAACGCCACGTCGCGTTCGGAGTACCGACGGCTGCGCCCTTGGGTCCGCATCGGTTCGATGAGACCCTTGCGTTCGTAGATCCGCAAGGTCTGGGGGTGGACGCCGGCGAGATCGGCCGCCACGGAGATGATGTACAGCGCGCGTTCGTCGTGGGGCATCACGTCACCCCGATCTCCGCGCGTGGATCATCGGGGAACGCGGCCGCGACCGCCTCCACGGCCTCGCGCTGCTCACGGTCGAGTTTGTGCGGAACCGTCAGGTCGAACGTGACGTAGAGATCCCCGGCATGGCCGTTGGCGCCGGCGATTCCACGGCCCTTCACCTTCTGTGTGGTGCCCGGCTGGGTACCCGCTTTCACCTTCAGCGTGACCGGGTCCTCCAAGGTGGGAACGCTGATGTTCGCACCGAGCGCGGCCTCCGCGAACGTGATCGGAACGTGAACGTTCAGGTCACGCGTCCCGCGCCGACCGAACACTGCGTGCGGTCGCACGTGCACCACGACGTACAGATCGCCGGCCGGTCCACCGTTGCGGCCCGCCGCACCGCGTTGACTGATCTTGATCCGCTGACCGTCCTTGACGCCGACGGGCAACTTCACCTTGACGTCTCGACGCCGGACTTCGGTGCCGCCGCCGTGGCAGCGCGGGCACGGATCGTTGATGAGCGCGCCCCGACCATTGCAGTTCGGACACACCTGGTTGAACGAGAACGGACCCTGATCGACGGCGACCTCGCCGCGTCCGTTGCACTGTGGACACGTCTGGGGTTGGGTGCCAGGCCGTGCGCCTGACCCCTTGCATTCCGAACATGCGGCTTCGGCGGTGAACGCCACCGAGGTGGTGATGCCCTCGATCGCCTCACGGAAGTCGATGGTCAACTCGGACTCGAGGTCCGCGCCCCGCTGGGGGGCACTGCGCGCGTTCCGACGGCCACGACCTGGCTGGGCGCGGCCGCCACGCCCACCGAACAACCCTCCGAGCAGATCACCGAGATCGACACCGGCGTCGAACGGGGACCCGCCGCCCGCGCCACCGAAACCGCCAGGGCCGCCCGGACCACCCGGGTAACCACCGGACGCGACCATGCGGCGGACTTCGTCGTACTCGGTGCGCTTCTTCGAGTCGCTCAGGACATCGTTCGCTGCGGAAACGTCTTTGAACTTGTCTTCCGCGTCCTTGTTTCCCGGATTCGCGTCAGGGTGGTGCTGCTTCGCCAGCTTGCGGTACGCCTTGGTGATGTCCTTGTCGGTCGCGTCAGGGGACACGCCGAGAACGGAGTAGTAATCCGTCTCGAACCACTCGCGCTGGGGAGCCATCGTCGCTACTTCGTGACCTTCACCATTGATGGCCGCACCACGCGACCTTTGAGCCGGTATCCGGTCCGCATCGTGGCGGACACCACCGGTTCGCCATCACCGTCTTCGTGCATCACGGCTTCGTGCTCGTTCGGGTCGAACGGTTGGCCGTCGGCATCGATCCGTTCCAAGCCGGCCCCTTCGAGCGCGGACACGAGCTGTGCGAACACCAACTCGACGCCTTTGCGAACGCCGGGATCGGTGGTCTCGGGCAGCTGCGCCACGGCCGATTCGAAGCTGTCGAGGACGGGCAGCAACTTCTCGACGAGGGACTCGCTGGCGCGTTCGACGATGGCGGCCTCGCGCCGTATCGCCTGCTTTCGATAATTCTCGAAGTCGGCCTGGATCTGTTGGGCGAGCGAACGCATCTCGTCGCGCTCACCCAACAGCGCCACCAGATCGCCTTCGACGATCTCCGCGGCGGCGGTCTCCGGGTCGAGGACCTCCATGTCCTCGACCCCCACGACGTCGTCGTCACCCGTGTCCGGGACCTCGCCAGTTCTTTCGCTCATTTGGCGTCACCGGGTTCGTCGACGATCTCGGCCTCCGCGACCTCGTCGTCATCAACCGGCGCACCACCAGATGCGGAGGCGGAACCGCCGTCCGCACCGGAGCCCTCACCCCCAGCCGTAGCGTCCGACGACGCTGCGGCCGCGGCGTAGAGGCGCTGCGCGAACTCTTGGCTTGCGCCGATCAACGCCATGCCG
>JANLTQ010000159.1:0-1770 GCA_031363005.1 Acidimicrobiia bacterium
GCCTCGGAACCGAATATGTAGCCGGTATTCCAGGCCGGCCTCACCGGATGGTAACCGGCTGAATGCACTCACTGTTCCCTGACTCCATATCGGTTCGTCCGCTCGTGCTCCGACTGGTGGCACAAAGGGGGTCTCGCTCCCGAACTGCTCGCCTCCGCAAGCTCCGGCTCGGGGTTGCATCGAGCGTCCCAACAACTTCCGGCCGACCCAACTCCCGATGAGAGGGCGTGGACTTGGCGTATCCCGAACGGAGCGAGGGACGAGCGGAGTGAGCAGCGAGGGAGCGAGCTCAGCGTCCGGAGTCGACGGCCAAACCACCAGCGGGCCGAGACGCGGGAGCCCGAGCGTACGAGCCATCAGGGCGTACGAGCCATTTGATGGGAAGATACCCGGATGGGTGATCCGAGGATTCGGCTGTCGGAGCCGACGGTGGGGGAGGAAGAGGCGGAGGCCGCGGCGCGCGCGGTCCGCGACGGCCACCTCGTGTTCGGCCCGGACCTCCCGGCGTTTGAAGCTGCGCTCGCCCATGCCGTGGGGGCCGACGATGCGCTCGCGGTCAGTACCGGCACCGCCGCCCTGCATCTGGCGCTCCTCGTCGCCGGGGTCGAGCCCGGAGACGAGGTCTGGGTCTCGGATCTCACGTTCATCGCGTCGGCCAACGCGGTGGCGTACTGCGGTGCGCGTATGACATTGATCGACAGCGAACCCGAGTCCTGGAATCTCGATCCGCAGGTGGTGATCGACGAGATCGAACGCCGGGCCGCCACCAACGCCCCGATGCCGAAGGCGCTCGTCGCCGTCCACCTCCTCGGTCATCCGGCCAATCTCGAGCCACTCCTCCCGCAGCTCGCCGAGCACAAGATCCGGTTGGTCGAAGACGCCGCCGAGGCCCTCGGCTCCCACTGGCACGGCGGTGCGCTCGACGGCCGCGTGCCCGGCAGTATCGGTGATCTCGGTATCTACTCGTTCAACTTCAACAAGCCGATCTCCACCGGCGGCGGCGGCATGCTCGTCGCCCACACGAAGGAAGACCTCGCCCGGGCCCGCCACCTCGGCAGTCAGGCGAAGATCCCGAACTTGGATTACCGCCACGACGAGGTTGGTTACAACTACCGCATGTCGAACGTCGCCGCCGCCCTCGGCGTGATCCAGATGCAACGGCTCGGCGGTCTGATCGAGCGCCGCCGCGCGATCGCGGCGCGATACCGAGATGCGTTCGCGGACCTCGGCCTGACCGGCGGTCCGGACCAACCCTGGGCCAGGCGTTCCGGCTGGCTCTCCACTGCGGTCTTCGGCGACGACGGCACCCGGCGGGCGGTCCGGGACGCACTCGACTCGCGCCAGATCGAGGCCCGACCCATCTGGCCGCCGATGCGCATTCAGGCGCCCTACGCCCACTGCGACGTCCTGGGCGGCACCACCGCCGTCGACATTGCGGACCGCGTGCTGTGTCTTCCCTGTTCCGCGCACATCACCGACGATCAGCAGGCCGAAGTGATCGACGTCGTGCGAACCGTGGTCGAGGCCGGGTAGGCGAACGTTGCGACGACCGCCCGCAGGATCGATTCCCGACGCCCCCGGTTCCTACCAATTCAAGGACCAGCACGGGCGCATCATCTACGTCGGAAAAGCGAAGAGTCTCCGCAGCCGACTCTCGAACTACTTCGGCCCGCCGGCCACGCTGCTGCCGCGCACCCGCCAGATGGTCGCGGCCGCGGAGACGGTCGAGTGGATCGAGGTTCGCAACGAAGTCGAGGCGCTGTTCCTCGA
>JANLTQ010000160.1:0-2541 GCA_031363005.1 Acidimicrobiia bacterium
CGAAGGATCCGCAACTCGACTTCGTGCACGTGGAACTCCCACACGAACCGTGGCACTTGCTCCCGAGCGGCCAGGACAACCTCCATTACGAACCGCAGCAGGGCGCGAGCAAGCTCGAGTGGCAGAAGGACGCCTGGCCCGCCGAGAGCGCGCGGCGCCAGCATCTCCTCCAGGCGCAGGCGACCGATACCGTGCTCGGCCGGATCCTGGACCGCATCAAACAGGTGGGTGCGTGGAAGGACTCGATGGTCGTGGTCACTGCTGACCATGGTGTGTCGTTCACGCCACTCCAGGGGATTCGCAGCGTCACCGCGGTCGACGGCGGACGGAACTATCCGGAGATCATGTGGACGCCGCTCTTCATCAAGTACCCCGGCCAACCCACCGGCGTAGTGGATGACCGGCCGGCGCAATCGATCGACGTACTCCCGACCATCGCCGACGTCATCGGCGTCAAGATCCCGTGGAAGATCGACGGCACGTCCTTGCGTGGTCCGGTTCGTCCGGACTTCCCGCGCACGTTCGACCAGGCCAAGGGCAACAGCTTCGGTGCCGCGCACGCGCTGTTCCCGAAGCAGGGGAAGCGCTACCTCACCTTCGATCCGTCGGCGTTCCAGGACGTGATCAAGAGTCAGGCGGTCCCGCCCGGCGGCGATCCGAAGCTGCGGGTCTATCGCAGCGGCCCGTTCGGCGCCTTGGTCGGACAGTCGGTGGGGAGTGTGCCGACCGCGCCGACGAGCACGCCGACGCTCATCCATGTGGGTGGCGTGCCCAAGTTCGACTTCATCATCCCGAACGACCGCATCGCTCCGTGGGCGTACGTCGAGGGGATCATCGACAACATCAGCGAGGACACGTGGATGGTGGTCGCGTTGAACGGGAAGATCGCCGGGATCGGGCAGGGTCTGCCGTTCCAGAACAGTCAGAACGGCACCCTCACGGCCATCGTGTCGCCGGAGTTCGTGGTGCAGGGCAAGAACGAACTCGCGGTCTACGCCGTTGGTGGGACCCCCGAGGCGCCGACCCTTCGACCCGTTCCCGTCTACCGCGGACCCGGCGAGTAACGCCAACATGACCGCCGCGCACGAGGCCGTCGCACCGACCTCGGGCCACCACCGAGTACGCGAAATCGAAGGTCTCCGCGCGGTCGCGGGCTACATCGGGTTCGCGCTGTTGGTGTACCTGCCGCTGCTGCTGACCCGGACCGGGCGGGTCGCCGCGGACACGAAGAGCTACCTGTACCTGGACCCGGGTCGGTTGTTGGATCGGGTGGGTTCACTCTGGGACCCGAACATCGGCCTCGGTACCGTGAGCCACCAGTCGATCGGATACTTGTTCCCGCTCGGACCGTTCTACTGGTTCACTGAACAGGCACTGGGTCTGCCATCGTGGGTCGCGCAGCGCCTGTGGCTCGGAACGCTGTTGTTCGGTGCCGGACTCGGCATGCGCTACCTGCTTCGCACCCTCGACGTCCGTGGTCCCGGCGTCCCGGTGGCGGTGCTCGCCTTTGCGTTGAGCCCGTATGCGCTCGAGTTCTCGTCGCGCCTGAGTGTGTTGCTGGGTCCGTGGGCCGCGCTGCCGTGGTTGCTCGCGTTCATGATCCGCGCGTTGCGGGTCGGTGGTTGGAAGTACCCGGCGCTCTTCGCACTCACGGTGCAACTGGTGGGTGGGGTGAACGCGACCGCGCTGCTCTTCGCGTTGATCGGGCCGGCCGCGTGGTTCCCGTACGCGGTGTGGGTACGGCGCGACGCCACCTTGGCGCGGGCGTGGGGTGTGGTGTGGCGCACCAGTCTGCTCACGATCGTGACGTCGCTCTGGTGGGTGGCGGGCCTCTTCATCGAGGGTCGGTACGGGATGGGGATCCTGCGCTTCACCGAATCGATCGAGGTCGTGTCGGCAACATCGACCGCGACGGAAATCCTGCGTGGCCTCGGTTACTGGTTCTTCTACGGCGGGGACCAACGCGGCCTTTGGAACGACGGCATGCTCGACTTCAGCCGCATCCCGTGGCTGATCGCGGTCAGCTTCCTGATTCCCGCGCTGTCGCTGCTCGCCGCCGGATTGCTGCGCTGGCGCGATCGCACGTTCTTCGCGTTGATTGCGCTGCTCGGAATGGTGATCGCAGTCGCGGCGTCGCCGTATCACGACCCCACCGTGCTCGGTTCGGTGTTCAAGGCGTTCGCGACGAGCTCGACGGCGGGGTTTGCGCTGCGCAGTACCGCGCGCGCAGTTCCGCTCATCTCGCTCGGACTGTCGGTGCTGCTCGGTGTGGGGATCACCGCTGCCTGGCGCGCGCTGGACCGGAACGGTCGGGGACTGATCGGGCTCGGCGCCGCGGTGCTCGTGGGCGCGTTGTGTGTTGCGAACGCGCCCGGGCTCTGGAACGGGCGCTATTACAGCAAATACCTCGAGCGCTCGGAGTCAGTGCCCGCGTACTGGAAGCAGACGTTGGCGGCACTGGACCGGCGCGGTCCGTCCACGCGGGTGTTGGCCGTTCCCGGTGCGGACTTTGCGGCCTATCGATGGGGGAACACCATTGAC
>JANLTQ010000183.1:0-3709 GCA_031363005.1 Acidimicrobiia bacterium
GGAACCGAGATCGGTCACCTCAAGTTCCACACCGTCATCGGTCGAGATCCGCACGTCATCCTCCGCGTGAGTTGGGCCAGGGCGGTGCCCACCGCCGCCAAGCGAGCCCATAGGCTACGCGGCCATGCCCGATCGCAAAACCGGAGGCCCTGACGCGCCACCAGCCCGGGCCCGTTTGGGGCTTGCGATCCGCATCGTGGTCAGCGTTGCGCTCCTCGCGATCCTGATCGCCAAGATCAATCTCGACTCGGCCGTTCCTCAACACCGCAGCGCCTGGACCCTGGCGTGGTTCGGTCTGGCACTCGCCGGTGCCGGAATCGGCATCGTCCTCTCCGCGTGGCGCTGGCAACGAGTCATCGAAGCGTTCGGCGTCCACGTACGTCTCCGGGTGCTCACCACGCACTACTTCGCAGGCCAGTTCGTCGGGAACGTGCTGCCCTCGACGATCGGCGGCGACGTCCTGCGCGTGACCCGCAGCGCGAAGAACATCGGCTCCACCGAGACCGCGTTCGCCGCCGTCGCGCTCGAGCGCCTCACCGGATTCCTCGCGCTGCCGCTGTTGTGCCTGCTCGGGTTCGTCATCGAGCCGAGCCTGCTCGAATCCAGTGCCGCCTGGGTTGCCCTCCTCGTTTCGGGGATCGCGCTCGCCGCACTCGGGGCGATCTTGTTCCTCGCCGGCCACCCCAAGGCCGCCGGGCGATTCCAAGGGCGCGACAACTGGGTCCGCTTTCTCGGCGCCGTCCACGATGGAATCACGCGGCTGCGCGGCGATCGTCGCCAGGTCATCGGCGTGCTGGCGACCGCAGTGATCTATCAGCTCTCGGTGATCGCAACCGTCGGCTTCATCGTGCTCACCCTCGACGCCGGCATCCCGTTCGGCGCAGTGGTCGCGTTCGTCCCCGTGGTCGCCATGGCCCAGGTCGTACCGATCTCACTCTCCGGTCTCGGTATCAGGGAGGGGATGCTCGTCCTGCTGCTGGACCCGTTGGGCGTGAGTTCGGGTCGAGCCGTCGGAATCGGGCTCGCCTGGTACGCCACCATGTTGATCGTGAGTCTCCTCGGCGCGCCGGCGTTCGCGGTGGGGCACCGCACCGCCACTGCACCCGCGGAATCGACGGTTCCGTGAGCGAGTCCACGATCACCGACCCCAGCCCCGCCGAAGGTGCGGACGCGCCGGTCACGACCGCTCGCCGTCGTCGGCTCCCCGGCGCACGGCCGCTCACCGGCGGCGCGGTCATCTACTGGTGGTTCGAGATCGTCGCAGTGCTCACCTACTACGTCGTCTACTCAGCCGTTCGCAACGCGGATGCAGCACACCCCGAGCGCGCCCGCCAACACGCGCTCCAGCTCATCCGTTTCCAGAAAGCGCTCGGCATCTATCACGAGCAAGCCATCAATCACTGGGCTCTGGACATCCAGCCACTCGTCGTCGGCGCGAACTATTACTACGGCTCGTTGCACTTCGTGGTGACGATCGGTGCGGCCGTGTTCCTCTTCGCCAAGTTCCCCGACGACTACCCCCGCTGGCGCAACACCCTCGCGATCGCGACGGCCATCGCCCTCATCGGGTTCCGCTTCTGGCCGCTCATGCCACCTCGGTTGATGCCGCAGCATTTCGGCTTCACCGACACGCTGGACAAGTACCCCACCTTCTGGAGCTTCAACTCCGGCGCGATGAAGAAGATCTCGAATCAGTTCGCGGCAATGCCGAGCGTGCACTGCGCCTGGGCGCTGTGGTGTGCGTGTGTCCTCGTGCCTCGAGTCAAGAGCACGTGGGCCAAGACCCTTGCGGTCTTGTATCCGATCCTGACCGTGGCGGTGATCGTGATCACTGCGAACCACTACGTCCTCGACGCCGTCGGCGGTTTCTTCATCCTCGGCGTGGGGTACTTTGCTGCCCAGCGGCTCACCCGATCGGGGAGCCCCCGCGTTTCGACTGTTAGAGGCTGAGCATGGAAATCCGGAGTCGTGTTCGCGACGGCTTGCGGTTCGGTGCGTACGCCACCGGAGTTCGCGGTCCCAACAACCTGTACCAGTGGCCCAGGGATCAGTTCGACGGCGACTGGCGAACCGGCGCATGGGACTACATGGGCGAGCGGTCGGAGATGCCGCGCTACGCGCTCCTCGCCGGCCTCGTCGCCGCCGCGCAGAAAGCAACAGTGCTCGACATCGGTTGCGGGGTCGGCACCTTGCGCCGACATCTCCCCGATGAAGCGTTCGGCGAATACCGGGGCGTCGACATCTCCGAGGTTGCCATCGAGCGCGCCACCGCCGCCGGCTTCTCACGAAGCACGTTCGCCGTTGCTGACGCAACCAGAATCCCTCCCGAAGCGGCTGACGTCGTCGTACTCAATGAAGTCGTCTATCTGGTCGACGATCCGCTCGGATTCATCGGGCGCGTCAGCGAACTGGTCAAGCCTGGTGGCCAGCTGTTGGTCTCGATCTACCGTCATCCCGGGGACGTCGTCTGTTGGCGCGCGCTCGATGGACTCGGCGCTCGAACCATCGACCGCATGTTCGTTCGCAACCGCAACCCGAAAGCCCCCTACGGCACTCGGCTCGCGGCATACCAAATGCCCTGACGTGCAACACGGAGCGCCGAGTGAGCGATCCGGAATGGTGGACTTCGATCACGTCGCGATCGCAACCACCGACATCGCTGCGGCGCTCGACGTCACCGTTCGTGACCTCGGCAGCGTCGTCGTGCACGGCGGTGACGGGTATGGGTTCCGTTGGGTCCAGACCCGACTCGGTATCCCGACCGGCATGACGATCGAACTCCTCGTGGTCTGGCAACCGGAGGTCAACGATTTCCTCGCGCGTTTCGTCGATCGGCACGGACCCGGCGTCCACCACATGACGTTCAAGGTCGACGATCTCGAAGCAATGCTCGAACGTGCGCACGAGTTCGGCCTCCACCCGACGGGCGTCAGTCTCGACAATCCGCAGTGGCGCGAAGCGTTTCTCCAGCCGCGCGAGGCACACGGGACCGTCATCCAACTCGCTCAGACCGAGCACGACGCGGCCGACTTCGCCCAACTCGTTGATCGCGCCGCCACCACCGGCATCGCCGACGGCACGCCCGCGTGGTGGCCGACCCCGCCCGCACGCGCCGAGGTCCCCGCCGTGCTCCGCCGGGTCGTCATCGGCAGTCCCGAGAGGGCAGGTGCGCGCGACTTCTTCTCGGGCTTCCTCGAGGCCGAGGTCATCCACGGCGGCGATGCCCACACGGACCTGGCGTGGCCCGGAGGTCAGGTTCGGATCGTCGACGCACCGCGCGCCGGGGTGCTCCACCTCGAGGCCACGAGCCTCGCCGCGCCCACTGTCGCGCTGAGCGGCACCACGATCCAGGCCGCCACCGACTGAACCGCGCCCACGCGAGTCTGCGGCGCTCAGGTCCGGCGGGTGAATCCGACGATCTCCAACACCGCATCGCGCACTGCCCGATCGGCGAGCGACAGCGGCGCATTCTTGAGCGTCGCAAGTCCGAGCTGGCGCGGCGGCAGGTCGGCGATCTCGAACGTCCGCAGCCCCTCCAGGTTCGGTGGCACCGCGGTTTCGGGCAGCACCGCGATCCCGGCCCCCGACGCAACGAGATCCGCGATCAGGCGAATGCCTTCGACCTCGACCGGCACGTCGAGTTGCACACCGAGCTTGGCCGCCGCCTGCTCGATCTCGCGCCGTAAGGGGTTGACCTCGGGAGGGAGCA